>NZ_JBHFNQ010000217.1:0-88495 GCF_041929345.1 Floridaenema aerugineum BLCC-F46 | reverse complement strand
GCACCACTAAATAAACTTATAGAATATGTGCAGAACCAAGAGAATCCAGAATAAATCGTTGCTACGCATTTTTATGTTGGTTTCGCTAACCCTACCTATAACGAAGTTTAGGTAGGGACTGCGCTCAACATTTTTGTTCAATTAATCCCTATCAGGGATTGAAACCGATATTTGCTTAATAATCCGTGAAGTCCATAAATAGTTTAAACTTCAATTAATCCCTATCAGGGATTGAAACTTAACAAATCAATTAATTAAAGATTTAATTGATTGTTTAAACTTCAATTAATCCCTATCAGGGATTGAAACATTTACGTAGGTGTGAGAGCAGCCAATTTCCTTGGGTTTAAACTTCAATTAATCCCTATCAGGGATTGAAACTTGGGAGCTTCTGTACAAAATACGCAGAGTACTTGGTTTAAACTTCAATTAATCCCTATCAGGGATTGAAACAAGCAAACTCCTAAGAATGAAGCTAGAAAAGATACTTCTAGATTGACTAGAGGTTAAGCTATAGCATATCCAGTATATTGTCGTACATTAGGCGCATGAAAAGCCAAAACAATTTTATCTTTTGGAATACCAGCGGCAACAAGTTCATTAGTAATTCCGTCTTCAATTCCATCTCTTTGAATCCAAATTTTATCGTTAATGATTTCGACGTGAACAACACAACCATGAACTCTACGTTTGCCGTCCCAGCCTACTACTACGATCATAAAGTTATTACGATCGCGATCGACAATTAATTTACTTTCAATTTCTCCATGACTGTAAGGAATGCGATGATGGGCTTCTAGAATACGTTCAATAATATGGCGATATTCTTCTACTCTATCCATTGGACAATTTCCTCTGTTTCTGGGTCGAATATAACTAACTTAAGCTGGTTATTTTCTACTACCATTTTAGCAATTTCCTCTTGAAAGAAATCGAGATAAACTGATTCTGTAATAGCTAAATACAGGATACGTTCGGGTTGCGATCGCTGCAAACCATCTCGATACAAAATATACTGTCCTAAAGCATTTTCTAAATCTTGGACTGGTGAGGGGCTTAAAAAGCTTTTAATTTCAACAGCAATTTTATGACCTTCTTTTTCAGCAGCTATAATTTTTTCTGCACCTAAATCAATATAAACTGAACGAGAGCCTATTGAAAGCCTAAAAAATTCGTCGGTTATTGTCCAATTATCCTTTTCTAAAGCGGTTTTTACTCGATCGTGGTAGATATCCTTTGCCATGTACTAGAGTCCCTGGAATCCCTCTACTCTTCTACTTTGTGGTGACAAGAACAAGCATCAACTTCTGGAACAGGATCGTAACCTCCGGGATGGAAGGGGTGACAGCGCAAGATGCGACGGATACCCATCCAAGTTCCGCGCCAAGGGCCGAAACGTTCGATCGCTTGCATGGCATACTTAGAACAAGTGGGCTGATAACGGCAGGAAGGTGGAAACAAGGGCGAAATAAACATCTGATAGCCACGAATTAGCCAAATCAGTAAAATTTTGATTAAATTAACAACTGTGTTAAATATTTCGTTCATATCTAGTTTGTGGTTTAAGATTGCGATCGCGACTGTTTGGGTGGGTGCGATCGTGCTTACTGCTGAATTATTGCACCGTTACACCAGCACAGATCCCGAAAAAATTCGCAAAGTCGTTCACATCGGTACCGGACAAGTAATTCTCCTCGCTTGGTGGTTAGAAATCCCCGCTTGGGTAGGAATCACTGCTTCTATTTTAGCCAGTACTGTAACTCTTTTGTCTTATAAATTTCCCATTCTTCCCGGCATAAATAGTGTGGGACGCAAAAGTTTAGGCACATTCTTTTACGCTTTAAGTATTGGTATTCTGGTAGCTTGGTTTTGGTCTATCCAACAACCCCAATACGCTGCTATAGGTATTTTAGTCATGACTTGGGGCGATGGACTAGCAGCTTTAATCGGACAAAAGTATGGTAAACATCCCTACAAAATTGGCGGTATCCAAAAAAGTTGGGAAGGTTCGTTAACCATGACTTTAGTAAGTTTCTTAGTTACTAGTTTAATTTTATTGGCTGTGCAAGGTAACATCTGGCAAACTTATGTAGTCTCAATCGCTGTTGCTTTATTCGCCACTGCTTTAGAAACTTTCTCAAAATTAGGTGTAGATAATTTAACCGTTCCCGTTGGTAGTGCTGCTTTAAGTTTTTTGTTAATGGAAATATTATCAAGTTCGTTGTCAGTGCTTCAGCGCTAAAACACTAAAGTGTTTATAACGACCCTGAGTATTAAGTCGGTTGTGAACACTTCAGTGTTCAATTAAAATGGGGTGGGGAATTAATTCCGCCACCCATGTTTTCTAGGAAGAAATGACAATGAAAAATTGGATGATAACAGGAGACTAGGCGATCGCAGAATTTCCCACAAGCAAATCGCCTAGTCTAGAAAAAGTTAGGTGTTTGACCTCGATTAACAATCTGATTACTTCTTTGCACAATTACTAATCTGAACCTCTAGAGGTTTTCTTGTAAGCGTCTCCTTCAAAAGGTTGTACACCAATTTCAGGATAATCTTTATCTTCCGGTGGGCTGAAAATTCTGGTTAAAGCTTCCGAGAAGAACTGAGTCACGCGGTCAAACATTTCAGGTATCTTAGCCATAAAATTGTTCTCCCTTTTGATCTATGTAAGATAGTTTTTTTGTCTATCTGATTTTTATTATCTATAAAATTCGATCGCGCAACCGTTCTTGCAACACTTGTTTGATTATGTTTGCAATACTTTGTCCTTCCCCCCACTAATTGTTGAGTTAAACTACTAAATCTATACATTTCGTATTATTTGTTTATCACTGATCAAGAATTTCTCATGGAGACTGGGGACTGGGGACTGGGGACTGGGGGACAAGGGGACAAGGGGACAAGGGGACAAGGGGACAAGGGGAATTTTTCACTCAAAACTCAAAACTCAAAACTCAAAACTTACCCAGTCCCCAGTCCCGATTTCATAGAAAATTCACAAAAATACCTTGACATTATTTTGGTAAAAATTACTATAATTAGAGTAATAAAAGTTAACTAGGAAGTTGGGCTATGACTGTTGCCCCGGACTGGAAATGTTTAGCGCCCGAAAATACTCAACTGGCAGAAACCTTGGAGGATAGGGAACTTGCGCTCTCACCTGAAGATTATAGCTTGTTGACTGACCTTTACCAACTGACGATGACAGCTTGTTATGTAGGTAAAGGATTAGCTCAAAAGCGGGCTAGTTTTGAGTTATTTGTGCGCCAATTACCAGAAGGTTTTGGTTATTTAATAGCAATGGGCTTAGAACAAGCCTTAGACTATTTGGAGAAGTTGCGCTTTAGCCCTGCCCAACTGGAGGCTTTGCGGGCGACGGGGATTTTTCAGCACGCACCTGCCCAATTTTGGTCACTTTTAGGAGAATCGGGTTTTACTGGGGATGTTTGGGCGGTACCAGAGGGAACGGCTGTGTTTGCTAATGAGCCTTTGTTGCGGGTGGAAGCACCGTTATGGCAAGCGCAGATTGTGGAAACTTACCTGTTGAATACGCTGAATTATCAGACTTTGATTGCGACTAGGGCGGCGCGACTGCGAGATGTAGCGGGGTCAGAGGCGACCTTGCTGGAATTTGGCACGCGACGGGCTTTTAGTCCGCAAGGGGCTTTGTGGGCGGCGCGAGCGGCCTTAGCAGCCGGATTAGATGGGACATCGAATGTGTTGGCGGCGCTGAAGTTGGGGCAGAAGCCTAGTGGTACAATGGCTCATGCTTTTGTGATGGCGTTGACGGCGACTTCTGGTAGTGAGGAAGAAGCTTTTAAGGCGTTTGATGAATATTTTCCCGGCGCACCTTTGCTGATAGATACTTACGATACTGTTGCGGCTGCCCAAATGTTGTTAGAAAAGATCGAAGCAGGGGAAATGCAATTGTCGGGGGTGCGATTAGATTCGGGGGATTTAACCAGTTTGTCGCAAAAGGTCCGATCGCTCTTACCAGGAATTCCCATCTTTGCTAGCGGAGATTTAGATGAATGGGAAATTGCTAAATTAAAAGCGGCTGGTGCTTGTATTGATGGTTATGGTTTAGGAACAAAATTAGTTACAGGAACGCCTGTGGGTGGTGTTTATAAACTGGTAGAAATTGATGGCATTCCCACGATGAAACAATCGAGCAATAAAGTTACTTATCCGGGTCGAAAACAAATTTTTCGCTGTTGGGAAAAGGGAGAGATTCACTCGGACAGATTGGGATTAATCAGCGAAAGTTTAGCGGGAGAAGAAGCTTTGCTACAACTATTTTTAAAGCAAGGAAAAAGGGTAAAACTTCCAGCAACTTTGGCAGAAATTCGCGATCGCACCAGCACTTCTGTTGCCAGTTTACCAGTTACTACCCGCCAATTAACTCAACCCCAACAGATCCCAGTAGAAATTTCTCCCGCACTTAGGGAATTAACCGAAAAAACCAAACGCTAAAAGCTCAACTACCAACTCCAATTACCAATTAATCATGACAACAATTGCTCTTTTTGGCACTAGTGCCGATCCCCCGACTACGGGACATCAAACAATAATTAATTGGCTATCTCAACATTTTGATTGGGTAGCAGTTTGGGCTTCGGATAATCCTTTTAAATCTCACCAAACGCCGTTAGAACATCGGGCAATGATGTTGCGATTATTAATTAAGGATATCGCTCCTCCAAGATATAATATTGGATTACATCAAGAATTAAGTAGCCCTTGGACTTTGGAAACTGTGGAAAAAGCAAAAAGTTTATGGCCTGATGCGGAACTAACATTAATAGTAGGTTCGGATTTGGTGAAACAGTTACCACGTTGGTACAGAGTTGAAGATTTGTTGCGACAAGTAGAATTATTAGTAGTACCTCGTCCAGGATCTCCTATAGAAGAGATTAGTTTGGGGGAATTGCGGAATTTGGGGGCGAAAGTAGCGATCGCTTCCCTAAATGGCCCAAATGTTTCTTCTACAGCTTATCGTCAATATAAAGATCCGACAACTTTAACGCCGACTATTGAGGAATATATCGATCGAGAGCAATTATACGAATGTCAGGACGCACCACGAGAAAAATTGCATATCCGTTAAAAAAACAAGCATTAGCTGATTTTAAAGTCGGGGTAGATAACGTGATTTTTTCCGTCGATACCTCGCAAAATCGCTTGTTAGTTTTGTTAGTAATGCGCCAAGAAGAACCTTTTTTAGGTCAGTGGTGTTTACCGGGAACTTTAGTTAGACATGGGGAGTCTTTAGAGGATGCTGCCTATCGAATTTTAGCGGAAAAAATTCGCGTAGAAAACCTTTATTTGGAACAATTATATACCTTTGGTGGGCCAGGTCGTGACCCCAGAGAAGGGCCAGATAGTTTTGGTGTTCGTTACCTATCGGTAAGTTATTTTGCTTTAGTTAGATTTGCCGAAGCAGAGTTAATTGCTGATGGTGTAAGTGGCATTGCTTGGTATCCTATTCAACAAGTTCCCCAATTAGCTTTCGATCACAATAAAATATTAGAATACGGTTATCAAAGGTTACGAAATAAATTAGAATATAGTCCCGTAGCTTTTGATGTGTTGCCAGATGTTTTTACCTTAAACGACCTTTATCAGCTTTATACTACTGTATTAGGAGAAAATTTTTCTGATTATTCCAATTTTCGCTCTCGATTGTTAAAACTAGGTTTTTTATGCGATACCGGAATAAAAGTTTCTCGTGGTGCAGGTCGTCCGGCTAGTTTATATCGATTTGATGCTGAGGCTTTTGTGCCGTTTAAGGATAAACCTTTGGTATTTATTTAGTAGTTCTTAGTCATTGGTGCTCAACTGACAAATAACAAATGACAAATAACAAATGACAATTTATGAAAATAGCGATCGCTCAACTTAATCCCATTATTGGGGATCTGACTGGTAACGCCCAAGCTATTCTGAAAGCTGCCAAAAAAGCAGCTGATTCAGGTGCAAGGTTGTTATTAACTCCAGAACTTTCTCTATGTGGATATCCACCCAGAGATTTATTATTAATGCCTAGTTTTGTCGAGGGAATGGCAAGGGTATTAGATAAATTAGCCCAAGATTTACCAGAGAATTTAGCGGTTTTAGTGGGTACAGTTCAACCAAATCCCCAAGTAGAAGTTACCGGAGGTAAGCCTTTATTTAATAGTATCGCTTTATTAGAAAAAGGCAAGATTCAACAGGTATTTCATAAAAGGTTATTGCCGACTTATGATGTATTTGATGAGGATCGTTATTTTGAACCAGGTTTAGAATCGAATTACTTTATTTTAGATGGAATTCGCATTGGGGTAACTATTTGCGAAGATTTATGGAATGATGAAGAGTTTTGGGGAAAGCGGAATTATCCAGTAAATCCGATCGCAGATTTAGCCAAAATTGGTGTAGATTTTACGGTGAATGTGTCTGCTTCTCCTTATTCAGTAGGAAAACCAGATTTACGCAAAGCAATGTTAAGTCACAGCGCAGTTAGATATCAGCAACCAATTATTTATACAAATCAAATCGGCGGGAATGATGATTTAATTTTTGATGGTAGTAGTTTTGCCGTAAATAAGCAAGGGGAATTAGTCAGTGCTTTAGCTTCTTTTGAAACTGAGTTAGGAACTGTAGAATTTGATGAAAAAAGTCAAGATTTAGTCTGGGGAACTATAGCCCATAAACCAGAAAATGCTGATGAAGAAATTTGGTTTGCGTTAGTTTTAGGGGTGCAAGATTACACTCATAAATGTGGTTTTTCTAAAGTTTTAATTGGTTTAAGTGGCGGGATAGATTCATCTTTAGTTGCGGCGATCGCCAGAGAAGCGTTAGGTGCAGAAAATGTCTTAGGCGTGTTAATGCCTTCGCCTTATAGTTCCGATCATTCGGTTAAAGATGCTTTAGCATTGGCGAGAAATTTGGGAATTAGTACTCATACTTTACCGATCGCCAATTTAATGCACGCTTATGATGAAAGTTTAATCAATATATTTGCCGGAACAGAGTTTGGCATTGCCGAAGAAAACATCCAATCTAGAATTAGAGGAAACTTGTTAATGGCAATTGCCAATAAATTTGGTTATTTGCTACTTTCCACCGGAAATAAATCAGAAATGGCAGTGGGTTATTGTACCCTTTATGGTGACATGAATGGGGGATTAGCAGCGATCGCAGATGTACCCAAAACTCGCGTTTATTCAATTTGCAAATGGCTAAACCGTTATCGGGAAATTATCCCAGAAAATGTATTAGAAAAACCCCCAAGCGCCGAACTAAAACCCGGACAAGTTGACCAAGATTCCTTACCACCTTATGATGTGTTAGATGATATTTTAGAAAAACTAATTCATAAGCATGAATCGATCGCGCAAATTGTTGCTTCAGGACACGACGCTGCTGTAGTTGAAAAAGTAGTAAAGTTAGTCTCAAGGGCAGAATTTAAGCGTCGCCAAGCACCCCCAGGATTAAAAATAACCGATCGCGCCTTTGGTACAGGTTGGCGAATGCCGATCGCCAGTAAACTAAGCTAATGTACGTTGTTGCGCTTCAGCGCTACTATTAGCGCTAAAGCGCAACAACGTACTTAAATTTACTTGCTTGATTACCAATGACAATTAACCAAAAACAAATTACTCCTTACTTATTTTTATTACCAGCCATCATCCTTTTAGGATTAACAGTAATTTGGCCTGCCCTACAAGCATTTTACCTGAGTTTCACTCGTTATGAATATGATATTACCCAAGCGCCGGAATGGGTAGGATTAGCTAATTTTCAGAGATTAATAGCAGATAAAATATTTTGGCAGACCTTCAGAAATACATTAATTTATTTAGTGGTAGTAGTGCCAATTTTAGTATTTTTCCCTTTGGGATTGGCGATTTTAGTTAACCAAAAACTGCGGGGAATTAGTTGGTTTCGCGCCGCTTATTACACACCTGTAATTATTTCAATGGTAGTTGCTGGACTAGCTTGGAAATGGCTTTATGCTGAAAATGGTTTACTTAATCAACTACTGAAATTAATTGGTTTTAGTGAGGGAATTCCCTGGTTAACTAGTCCAAATTGGGTGTTGTTTAGCGTCATGGCGGTGACAATTTGGAAAGGATTAGGTTATTACATGGTGATTTATTTAGCCGGGTTACAATCTATTCCTAATGACCTTTATGAAGCAGCTGCGATCGATGGTTCCGACAAACTAAAAAAACATTGGGATATCACCGTTCCCTTAATGAAACCCTATCTATTTTTAGTAGCAGTAATTTCCGCAATCTCCGCCACCAAAGTTTTTGAAGAAGTTTATATTATGACCCAAGGAGGGCCAAGAAATAGTTCTAAAACTGTTGTATATTACCTTTACGATCAAGCCTTCCGCAACTTAGAAATTAGTTACGCTTGCACCATTGGTTTAGTATTATTTTTAATAATTTTAGGCTTATCAATTTTACGAATTATCTTGAACAATTCATCCTCTATCTACTCGTAGGGTGCGTTACGCTGTCGCTAACGCACCATCTTACTATCTCGCAGTCATCGCCATCACGAAATATCAGGTACTGGTGAGAGAGGAGGTACAATACAACGCCACTCTTGGACTGCTTCTGCAACTTTCACTATGAAGATTAATATAGTTAACCAGATTGCGCTGTAACCTTGAGTGAAACAGGGTTGGCATAGGTTTTTGAATTGCACGCCCGTTGATTAATTCCCAAGCTGGAGAAGCTTCTATATTAGGTTGAGAAAGAAACTCGGCGATCGAAGTAGTTAGAACCGAATTCATAACCAAATTGTCGGGATGAAATGTTGGTTAACTCTATTAATGATATCTGATTATATTTAAGTCAGTTGTGACGACTTTAGTCGTTGTTTCCCAAGATAAAAGGACTAAAGTCCTCACAACAAACCTGAAACTAAAATCTTCTTTGAAACTCAAGAATTGCCCTAGTATCACCAGAAAAATCGGTAGAACCGCGCAAGGTAAATTCTCGATTAAAACTATAGCGTAAACCAAACTGAGTGGGTTGATCGTCAGTTAAAATTCTCAGTACTGAAGCTGATAAATTATTAGTAATATCAATCCCAAATTCTGCGGCTAAACCTAATACTGAGCTAGCGTTTTCTCTTCCAGAAGTTACCGCTGTGGGGAAGATGCGAAACTCACTTAAACCCAATCTTTCGCCAATATCACCAAAAAATCCTTCTAAACCGGGCAAAAATACCGAACTAGCAATTCCTGCTAACCCTGCAATACCATCGCCACCTTGACCGAGAGTATTGATAAAACTACCACCAATTAAAGCCACAATTTCTGATTCACTGCGGGGAGGATCGCTGGTTAGTTCAATAATTTGAGATGATGCCACATTAGGATCGGGATTTACACCTAATTGATTCGCCCAACCCCGAACATTCGCCCTTACCCTAACGGATTGTAAACTGCCGAAACCTGTAGCGGGAGCATCACTAATTTCCGAAGTAAAAGCGGAAGCAGGTAAGCGAAAACGAGTTACTTCTGAAACGGTAGCGATCAATCTTACGTCTAAAAAGGGATTGAATCCTCGATCGGGAACAAACACTGCCACATTTTCGTAACCACGTTCTAGTCTAAACCGGGCGGCAAATAAGTTTACGGCACCTCGTTGTAATTCGATCGCACCTTCCGGGCGTGGCTCATCCAGAGAACCGTTAAGTGTTAGACTACCACTACCGCGAAAAGCGAGAATTGGTTGTAAAGTAATGTTAACGTCATCGCTTAATCCGATTTGGAAATTTTGAAATTCAATAACTAGATTTTGGTTGGTAGTTCCTGTTTGGGTAGTAGCGGCGACGGTAGCGGGGGTTTGCGGTAAAGAAAGTTGACCATCAAGTAAGTTGACTCCTCCGCTAAGTATAGGATTGACTGCCGATCCCGCTATGACCACTCTGCCATTAACAATACCTTCATACAATCCTCTCAGGTTGATTCTCGCTTGATCGAGGGCGATTGTTAGAGGATTTTGACGGGCTGGATCTTGAGAGTCTAAAGGTGTGAAAATCGGAATGGTTCCTTGGGCAATTACTTGTCCTTGTTGGAAGTTACCTGTAAGATTTTCTCCGATAATGCGATCGCCTTCAAATTGTATCTGTCCATTCACATTTTTCAAATCTTCTGCAAGTAACTGACCACCAAGAGTAGCATTCTGCAAATTCACAAATCCCTTTGGAACTGGACGTTCTAAAGTTCCCCCCACTGTTAACTGTGCTTGTCCTGTCCCATTTACCCAGCGCACTTGTTGATTTGTCAGCAAGTTAATTAATGCTAATCCCTCATTTTGGACATTCACATTAAGGCTAATTTGATTGCTAGCTGGCTGGACTTGGGCAAAGGGTAATTTAAAAGGAACACTACCAGCAATTACAATTGGTTGTGGGGGATTGATTAATACTTGAGAATCAAGGTTTAACCGAGCATCTTCATAAGTAAAAGTTGCGACTGCGGATTGAATAGCTGTACCATCTAAAGTCCCTTTGTCAATATTTAATTGACCACTAGCATAAGGGTTATTTAAATTTCCGGCTATGTTAACTCTTCCGTCTAGATTTCCGGTGACATAAACAGGTAGTTGTAAAATATTGTTGAGTGGTTCTAAGGGGAAATTTTGGATTTGTAAAACTCCATTTTGGGCTTGTGTTCCCAAAGTTCCCTCAAATGCTATTCTTGTATCTTGAGACGCTATTTGTAAGGTTTGTACATTTAAATTTCCGCCATTATAAGTTCCTTGAGCAACTACTTGTTCGGCGGTGTAAGTCCCTAATTTCCAATCATTACCTTGGAGATTAAAACTAGCTTGAATTTCTCTGGGTAAAGTTCCGGCAAAATCAACTGTTCCGCTAAAATTACCCCGCAATTGGGTAATATCTGGTATGGAAAAACCTCTGCTATTTTCCTGACGTTCCTGTTGCAGTAAAGAGGTGATTTCCGCAAATCTTTCTAGTTGCGTCCATAAGGGAGCATTTGGTATTCCTACAGGGGTAGTTGGCACATTTGCGGCCCTGCCAACATTTTCTCCTCCCCTAGTACCAAAACCTTGTAAATTAAACCAATCAAGAGCAGCTAAAACGTTCTGAATTTGGCCTTTTTCAATAGTAACTTTTCCTTGAAGTTGGGGAGTTTGAGTTAATAGTTGAGTTGCTGTACCGCTTAGGGCGTAAATACTTTCACCTTGTTGTAATCGACTGCTGAGAATTTCTAATGTACCGTTAGCGTAGCGGAAATCAGCGATTAGGGAATCTGCTTGTAATTCACCGATTCTGGGATTTGCGATCGCCACATTTCGCCCCTCTACACTCAATGTAGCAAAATTAATCGCCAAATTCCCCGAAACTTGTCCGCCAATTTGTTGAGCAACTATTTCTGGCGGTAAATTCACAAAATTTTGGGCTAAATTTTTCACAGTTGCGATCGGAACACTAGCCAAATCTAACAAAAATAAATCGCCCTGTCTTCTCCCCCGCGCTAAAATATCACCTCGGCGGAATAATACACTTTCAGGTCGGTAATTTTCATTTAATTGAACAGCAATTTGGTCTTGTTGCCCTTGCAGTTGTAAATTTACTCCCCTACCCGCCGTCGCAGTAATATTTCCTGTCAAATTTGGGTCAAATCTAAAGTCCCCAACTACTAAATTTTGTAATCCAACTTGACCATTAACATTTATTGCATTTAACTGTCCAGAAATCTGCCCATTAAAATCAACTAAACCCGATAAAGCCACATTTTGCGGTAAAGCTATTGGCAGCGTTCGTAAATTAAAATCTTCCGCTTGTACATTTAAATTTATGTTGCCAATTTGGGGTGTATTTTTTTGGTCAAAACTGGCTGTAACTGTTCCACTTGCACTTAGTCCCGGTGCAGTCGCCTGTTGAATTTCTAACTGTTGACCATTCCATTGAAAAGCAACATTTAAAGGACGATTTAAATAAGGTGTTTGGGTAAAGTTTAAATCCCCAACTGCTTGAATATCTGCTAATGGCGAACCTTTTGCTTGAGTTAGTGCCGCTAAACTTCCTCCTACTCTTAAATCACCGCTAACTCTACCTTTAAATTGGTTAGAAAACTGGCTTAATTGTACTTGAGCTAAATTAACAGCTGCCGCCCAACGTCCTTGAGTTACTTGTGCTTCTCTAATCTGAACTGTCCCACCAGCAATTTGTAATGTTCCCCTACCAATTGCGTCAATTCCTGATAGCGGAGTTTGTGTTGCTTGGGTTAAACTCGCAAGATTTCCCGAAGCTAGTAATTGTCCGGTAAATATTCCTTGAAACTGAGGTGGTACTTGAGGTAAACGTGCTAATTGTAAACGATTTGCCTCCAAAGCTACTTGCCAATTTCCTTGATTTAATGTAGCTTGCCGTAATTGAATTGTGCCATCATTGGGAATTCTTAAAACTCCTTGGGCGTTGGCTTGAATTTCCGAAAGAGGAGATTGATTTGGTTGCAGATTAGTTAATGAATCTAGATTTCCCGCTGCTTCTAATTGTCCGGTAAATGTACCCCTAAATTCTTTGGGAACTTGCGGTAAAGTCGCCAATTGGAGATTATTTGTATTAACTCTAGCCAGGAAGTTACCTTGATTTAATTGCAACTGTTCTATTTGTAATATTCCCGCACCAATTCGCAGATTTCCTGTAGCGTTGGCTTCAATTTGATTCAGAACAGATTGGGCATTTTCGGCGGTTAAATTGGCGAGATTTCCTCTAGCTTGTAATTCGCCGCTAAATCTGCCGCGAAAATCTTTTGGTACTTGCTCAAATTGGGCTAATTGTAGGTTATTCGCTGTTACTCTTGCTTGGAAATTCCCTTGATTTAATTCTACTTGTTGCAGTTGCAAATTCCCGGTGGGAGTCTGCAAAGTTCCTCTGGCAGTTGCTTGTATTTGATTCAAGGGAGATTGAGCATTTTCGGCGGTTAAATTGGCAAGATTTCCTCTAGCTTGTAATTCGCCGCTAAATGTACCTTGAAAATTGTTTGGTACTTGGGGAAAACGCCCTACTTGGACGTTATTTGCATCAACTGATGTTTGGAAATTTCCCTGATTTAATTGAAATTGACGCAGTTGCACATTTCCAGCAGCAAGTTGTAAGTTTCCTTGTCCAGAAACTTCTATTTGATTCAGGGGAGATTGATCTGTTTGAGTGGTAAGATTATTTAAGTTTCCTGCTACTTGAAATTGTCCGGTAAATGCGCCAATTGGTAATTCCTTTGGTACTTGAGGAAGGCGGGCTAATTGTACTCCTGATGCTGCAACTGTGGCTTTGAAATTTCCTTGATTAAGGTCTAAACTGCGAATGTTAACATTACCGCCAGCTACTTGAATATTTCCTGAACCTGCTACTGTAATGTTATCAGTACCAGGTTCGTTTAAATCTCCTGATAAGCGGAATTCTCCGTTAAAAGGTGCTTGTAATTCGCGGGGAACTTCGGCTAATTGTCCTAAGTTAATACTATTAACTCTAACTGTAGCACTCCAGTTGCCATTATTTAATGCTACTTGCGAAATTTGGGCATTTCCCCCGGCAACATTTATGTTTCCTTGTCCCGTTGCTTGAATATTTGTTGTTGGGGCGTTGAGGTTTCCAGCTACGCGGAATTGTCCGTTAAAATTGGATCTAAATTGTGGGGGAACTTGGGGGAAAAGTGCTAAGTTAATGCCGGAAGCGTTGACTAAACCTCGCCAATTTCCTTGGTTTAATTGTCCTTGAGTCAATCGAATATTTCCGCCTGCAACTTGTAAGTTTCCTTGGGCGGTTGCTGCAATATTTTCTAGTTGTAAAGATTTAAGATTTCCCGCTAAATTTACGGTTCCGGTGATTGTTCCTTGGCGGATGGGTTGAGGAATTTCTGGTTGATTTTGTTGTGGGGTTTGAGTTTTATTTTCTGTCTGAATAATGGCTAAGATACTATTAACTGGAAGTTGGGCTGTTTGCACTGTTGCTTGCAAACTTTGAGTTTGATTATTAATTGTGGCTGATGCTTGAACATTGCCGGCTGGTACTTGAGCGATCGCATTTGTCAAGCGAATTATGCCATTATTAATTATTACTTGTCCAGTTAAGGGATAAGTGGCTTGGGGAGCTTGAAAATTACTGGCGATGCTAATATTATTTAAGGGGCCTGTGATTTGAGTTTTGGCGTTAACATTGCCAATAGTAATGTTAGCAGGAAGATTGACGTTGTAGATTTTGGCGATCGCATCGGCTGGCAAATCCTGCCCTTGTAAATCTAACGCCACTCCCCCTGGTTGACCTAATTTAGCATTACCTTTACCTGTAATTCTTCCCCCCGCCATCGGGAGAATTTGGATCTCGGAAATAATTATTTCGCCTGTTTGTGGTGCCAAAGCAAAGTTAGTGCTAATATCCCGAAAATTTAATTTATCAACTTGAGTTTGTTTAGTGGTATTAACTCGCCCTAAAATAGTTGGTGATTCAACAGTACCAGTTACTTTTGAGACTAATCTGATTTCCCCAATTACCGGAACTGGTGGCGCGACTTTGAAAGTTTGAGTTAAAGTTGCCACATTAACATTAGGAACTGTAACATCTAAATTTAATCCTTTATCTAAGTCAGCACTTCCACCAAGTAAAACGGGAATTTGTCCTAAAGATGTGGAAAAATTATTTAAGTTTAATCCTCTGCCAGTAAAGTTGACATCACCATTAGTATTATTAATTGGTGCGGGTAATTGTGGACTGGTGACAGTAACATTTTGTAATCGGGCGACTCCCGCAACAAAAGGTGTTTCTTGGGGAGTATATCTCACATTTAAATTACCGCTGACTTGACCTGATATTAACTTAGCATTGGGAAGTTGAATTAAGCGATCGATCTCTCTAACCGGAATATTTTGCCCTTGTACTTGAGCATTTAATTGTTGAGAGGGAACTAAAAATTCGCCATTAGTCCTAAAAGTAGCCTGATTATTATTAGATGATTGATTATTAGGAGTTTGTCCAATTCGCCCTTCCGCATTAAAGCCAAATCTTTGACCATTATCAAAAAAGTCTACAGTCGCAGAAATCGGATTAATATTAACTGGTATTCTGGGATTAGTTAGTTTAGCTTGGGGAAGGAGTACCACATTAGCATTACTCACCCGAATTGAGTCTACATTAGTAGTAATCGGCCCTTTTGCTTCAGATTGTTTAAGTTGAGTAGTAATCCAACGCCCATCAGGACTTTGTTCAATGAAAACATCAGGATTAACTAAAGTAATATTGAGATTTAAAGTTCTACTAAAAAGTAATTGTAGGGGATTAAAATTGACATCTACTGCTTGGGCGGTAGCGCGATCGCTATCTGTCGCCGTTGCTGGTACACTAGAAGCGCCAAACCTTAAACTATTTAAAGTAAATCTTTCTACTTTGCCTAAGTTTACAGGTCTTTGAAATAAGTCACTAACATTTTTTTCCACCAGCGGGGCTAACTCTCGATTAATAAAAACCCACGCCCACCAAGCACCCGCAAGCACACCAATAAGTACAATTACACCAAAACCAAGCCCAGCGCGACTCAGCCACAACAGCCACACACGACGATTTCTAGTTTGTTCGGTTTCGTTATCCGAATTTGGGGAATTTGTCATCTCAACCTCACACCTGACAAGCTAAGAAGATGTTTGAAAAGTCGTAATTATCGTCGCTGGTGCGACTAAAGTTATGGGCTATACAGACAAAATCTGCCCTTCACAAGTTCCAAAAATGCTTTATTCTAGGAGTCCTTGTCAAGCAGACGAGAGTTAGTATAGTCGCGCTTTTAACCGCCCGAATATTTTTAAACATCCTTTAAGATAGCACCAGAATTTAGCTGAACTGCATTTTATACCACATCTGCACAATTCACTGATTAAATGGTAAAAGATTTATACCTTGAATAAACCGATAATCGCTGTGATTTTTAGTTAACAGAGGATACCCAGTTACTACTATGCCGCGACTGACATCAATCAAAACATCTGTATCAATCAAGACTCGATCGCTCATTCTCAACTCTGCCATTCCTGTTGGCTCCTTTGACGCACCCAAGCACTGCTATCGCTCATTTCTTCCCGGTTACGCCACATCCCAACAAATGGTTCATCCCGCCAATTTTCTTGGATTGAATTCTTAGTAACCTCTACCTTTTTTGCTAAAAATTCGGCAAAATCCAACACTTACTGTTGCTTTTCAACTGGTAAAATTCTCACTTTTTCTAAAATAGCTTCTTCAAGATTCATTATTGTCTCCAAACTATGAGAAATCTTTAACTTGCTATGATACGTCGAGTTACTAAATTAGCCAAGGGACTTCTCGTAAAAGTTAAGGGTTCTTGCGACTCTTGGGACTCTTGGGAAGTTAATTAACTCAAAACCGGATCGGGATTTATGGATTTACATGATAATCAGGATTAATCAACCAATCTGCTAAATCTGCAAATCCTGGTTAAACTTTCCACCGTTTCCCGTTCCCTGACCTCACCAAAATGTCTCTTTTTAAACCAAATAGCAATAGGATCGCGCTTGGTTAGTAATATAAATAACTGATGAGCGCAAAAGTAAAGTAATGACCATGCGTGTATTCGTTCTATTATTCAATGCTGGTACAGACAACGAAGGAATTCACACCCTTCAGATTGGCGATCGCAATAAAGTGCTGATGTTCGAGTCAGAAGACGATGCTACCCGCTATGGTTTGATGCTGGAAGCCCAAGACTTTCCGCCAGCCTCGGTAGAATCGATGGACGATCGCGAAATCAAGGCGTTTTGTGAAAGTGCGGATTATGACTGGGAACTAGTCCCAGACGGCGAATTAACTTTACCTCCAGAAGCGAGCGTCGAAGAAACTGATTGGCAAATAGATGATGAGTTTGATGCAGAATTTGAGGATGATTTCGATGATGAACTTCTAGCTGAGTCTGAAGAATCTGAAGCCTCAGAAATGTCCGATGCAGAATTGGATAAAATTCGCCGTAGGCTGGAAGGGTTACTTTAATCAAAGCGAGGTGCAATGAAACAATTAGAAGAACGTGGTCATCTTCTGACGGAACAGATTAACCCAAATAGTCAAAACTTAGATCAATTAAGCTGTTTAGAGTTGGTGGATCTGTTCAATCAAGAGGATCAACAAACTATTGCAGCGATCGCCAAAGCCCGTATTCCCCTCGCCCAAGCTATTGCAGCCACAGCCAAAGCGTTACGCCAAGGCGGAAGGCTGTTTTACATCGGCGCAGGTACTAGCGGGCGTTTGGGCGTTTTAGATGCAGCCGAATGTCCCCCCACTTTTTGTACACCTCCAGAGTTGGTACAGGGAATTATCGCTGGGGGTGCAGATGCTTTGGTGCGGAGTTCGGAAGCTTTGGAAGATCGAGCCCAAGATGGCGCAGCTGCGATCGACCAAAAACAAATCACTCAGTTAGACGTAGTAGTAGGAATCACCGCTGGTGGAACTACGCCCTTTGTTCACGGTGCTCTACAAGCTGCCAAAAGTCGGGGTGCTACTACTATTTTTATCGCTTGCGTCCCCCAAGAACAATTTAGCTGCGATGCTGATATTGACATTAGATTGTTAGTTGGGCCAGAAATTTTAGCAGGTTCTACGAGATTAAAAGCCGGAACAGTGACTAAAATGGCTTTAAACATTCTCTCGACTGGAGTAATGGTACAGTTGGGGAAAGTTTACGGCAATCGCATGGTCGATGTGGCAGTTACTAATAGTAAATTGCGCGATCGAGCTTTGCGAATTATTCAAGACCTTACCGATTTAGATAGGGATGCTGCTGCTAACTTACTAGAACGCAGTGGCAAAAATGTCAAATTAGCATTACTAATGCACTGGACAGGATTAGATGAAGAACAAGGTGAAAAACTTTTAATTGCCAATCAAGGAAATCTCAGACAAGCTGTACAAAATCAAAACAAACTTTGAAATTTGCCTGGGAAATTGATATGAATTAAGTTCAAACTTTCTTTTTAAGGAGCCAGAATTTTGGAAATGTTTACGGCCTCAGAAACTCCTGTAATAGCATTAATTGTGCTAGTTGCTTTAGGAATATTAAGTTGGGGATTTTTTCGGGCTAAACCCTTTGGAAAAATCGGAATTTTAGCTTGGTTACAATCAGTAGTATTAATGGCTCCTTGGCTGTTATTCTTTGGATTGTTTGCCGCCGGAATTTACATTAACATAGCCGCTATTTTGTTGATGTTGGTGCTTTCATCTGGCTTATATATTTACTTAGGTAGACAACTCCGCGCCGCTGGTCAAGATGCCATACTGCGAGAAAAAGCTGCTAACATGATGCAAGCTAATCAAGATTCTCAAAAGCCCCCCAAAGTAGCTGAATCAGAAAATGGTAAGGGGCAGTCAGAATTATTAGGAATTAAAGAAACAATTCCGATTCCTGATGAAGACTTGAAAGTAATTCAAGGAATTTTTGGCATTGATACCTTTTTCGCCACAGAAACAATTCCCTATCAAGAAGGCGCAATTTTTAAGGGAAATTTGCGTGGCGAAGCGGAAGCAACTCACAATCGATTATCCGCTGCTTTAAAGGAAAGATTGGGCGATCGCTATCGGCTATTTATGATCGAAAATCCTGAAGGAAAACCCACAATTGTCGTTTTACCTAGCACCAATGACCCGAAAGTTTCCACTACAAACCAAAAGATTTTTGCAGTAATTTTACTGATAGCTACTATAGCTACCTGTTTAGAAACTGCTGGCTTCTTCTTAGGTTTTGATTTTTCCAACAATTTAAGCCGAATTAATGAAGTATTACCGATCGGTGCCGGAATTTTAGCAGTTTTAGCAGCCCATGAAATCGGTCACAGGGTAATCGCTAAACGCCATAATATTCGTTTAAGTTTACCTTATTTTATTCCGGCTTGGCAACTTGGTTGTTTCGGCGCAATTACTCGCTTTGAATCACTTTTACCCAACCGGAAAGTAATGTTTGATATTGCCATAGCAGGGCCAGCCGCCGGAGGAATAGTTTCTTTGTTAATGTTAATTATTGGCTTGATTCTTTCCCATGAAGGTAGTTTTTTCCAAGTTCCAGCGGAGTTTTTTCAAGGGTCAATTTTAGTCGGAACTTTAGCCAAAGTTGTTTTAGGTTCGGCTTTGCAAAAACCTTTAGTTGATGTGCATCCTTTAACAATAATTGGTTGGCTAGGTTTAGTAATTACCGCCCTGAATACCATGCCAGCCGGACAATTAGATGGGGGGCGAATAGTTCACGCAATTTATGGGCGAAAAATTGCTTCTAGAGCCACATTAGCAACTTTTATCTTTTTAGCGATCGCAGCTTTTGCCAACCCGATCGCGATATACTGGGCAATCATTATTTTGTTCCTGCAAAGAGATTTAGAACGACCCAGCTTAAACGAAATTACCGAACCAGATGATGCTAGAGCAGCATTAGGTTTGCTCGGCTTGTTTTTGATGATTACCACCTTAATTCCTCTGACTCCCGGAATTGCCGGAAGGTTGGGAATTGGTGGCGCAAATAATCTATTTTAGATTAGCGATCGTGAAAAATCAAAAACAATCTAAAATCTAAAACCTAAAATCTAAAATCCTGTAAAGGTCATGGCAACAACACCGCCGATAGCAATTCTTCTCGACCTCAGCGCCATCATGGGTAGCAGCATCCGCGAATGGCAAGAATATTCCCGCATTGGCAACTGCTACCTCCCCCAAATAATCTATGAAGAAATCCAATTTCTCACAGATCGCGCCCCAGAACCAAAACTAGAAAAAACAGCCAGAGAATTTACCCGCTTTTTTCCCGAAAGTGGTTGGGAATTAACCAACGCCCACGCCGTTCATCGCACACTTAATCCCGCTGCTGGGCAAAACTTAAGCAAACAAGCCAGACTAGTAGTATCTGTCGCTCAATGTATGTATGGTTTCGCCCAAGAAAACCCCGATAACTTAGTAGTTTTTGTCTCCAATTCTCAACCAATTCTGCAACGAATTCCCGGTTTAAATACAGCCAATCTTTGCGGTATCACCACAGCCGCACTCTTACAATGGGTACGCACAAAACAGCGCCCTCCAGCAGTAACTCAAAAATTACAAACCTTTAGTAATTCTGAAACATCAGCCACAGTTTCTCAACCAAACCCAGCCGAAGAAAACCCACTTCCCGCAAATTCTCACCAGATGACAGGTCCCGCCTCAGCTGCCCAAACACCAACCAAACAAAGGTCTAGCAGCAATAATTTGGTGACAAAAATAGCTGGTACTTTAATAAGTTTGCTGATCTTTTTTGTACTAGGTTTAACCGCATGGCGCTTTATGCAACCCGAAAGTTTCAATCAATTTTGGCGACAAACAGGTTTACCAGCACTTCCGGGACAGTAAGGTGTTAATCACTTAGCTTGGTAGTTGAAGCAGCAGCGGGGCAGGGGCGCAGGATTGAAAGTTTTGCCAAAATTTTCTATCATAAATAGGATAATAGAAGCTCAAAGCAACTGATGTTAGACGTTTTAAACGTAAGGATTTATACCAACAAAGAACAGGGAATAGCCCTAGCTAAAAGCTTTGGTTGTTCCCGTTTTGTGTGGAATTATTACCTAAGTAAAACTAACAATCAGTATCAAGAAACAGGGAAAGGGTTAAGCTATTGCGACATGGCAAAAGAGCTAACCCAACTTAAAAAACTCCCTGATTATAAATGGTTACAAGAGGTAACGGCTGCGACATTACAACAAACACTTAAAAACTTAGAATCTGCATTTAAGAATTTCTTTTCTAAACGAGCTAGATTCCCTAAGTTTAAAAGCAAACATAAAAAGCAGTCAATTCGTTATCCTGAAAGCTGTTCAATTAAAAATGGTGGTTTAAAACTGCCTAAACTTGGCATTGTTAAAGCAAGTATTTCAAAAAGTATTAACGGCAAAATTAAATCTGTAACTGTTTCTCAAACAAACACAGACTCCCGTCACAGCGTCAGCTTGACGGTGAGAGTGTCAAAACTGGGATTAAATACGGATTAGTGTCCCAAACTGGTGAATCATTACTTCAGTTAATAGGAGTTACTTAGCTTGATTAATATTGGTTCTTTGCTGCGAGTTCAATCCTCCCCCAGCGTAGTACGTACCTACGACATTATCGGTTTTGGGGATGAAGTTCCGGGGGTATTTGCTGTAGTTGCTGCTGCCAGAGAATACCGCCGCCGTACTAACAGATATCCCAGAGTTCTTTTACTATCCAAAGGTAATTTACAGCAAGGCATTGGCGGTCATTTAATCAGAGGCGGACTTGCTTGTTTAGATAGAAGCCAAGTTGAAAAATCTCTGCGAGATTCTCTTGGTTTAGATACCTTTGGCGATCCACCAGCTATTTACAAAGAATTTTTGCAAAAAACTGGTGTTCGTGCAGTTTCCCTCGACCCCGCCAAAGGTAGCGCCGTTCTCAGACAAATGCTAACTGAAGCTAAAATCGATTTCATTAGCAATGTGGGAATTAAATTTGTTGATAAACAAGCTGATAGATTGGTTAGTATCACCACTTTTACTGGCGAAACTTTCACAGCTAAACAGTTTATTGATGCTACGGTAAATGCCGAATTAGCTCAAGCAGCAGGAGTGCGAAAATTAAAGGGTTTTGAAACTTTTGGTTTACCGGAATCTGAACTAGCTGTTACCTTGGTTTTTGAAACTCAAGGACTCACAATTACCGAACTGAGAAATTTTGAATTACAGCTACTCAAACGCTTTACTAACTTCGCAGATATAGAAGCGCAAAAATGGTTGTGGACAGCGGCGGGAAATAATGACCTGCTAGTACAACAACTGCGAAAAGATATGGTAGATGCTCAGGGAAATTTGAAAACTCTCTGGGTAGGAACTGATGATATTGTAGTGCGTTCTCCGGCCCTTTCTGTAGCTTACCATTCTTTCCGCAATTTAAAGTTTTCTCTCTATGAATCAGGAAGACTTTTTGATAAAGCAAATATCGCCATTCTTCCCGGAGGAAGACTTTCTTGGAATTCCCTGTTATTCGCTGTAAATGCTTCCACAGCAGAAGCTTTAGCTAGGGGTGGCGCTAAACCAAGTTTGCCGATGTTGTCAGAAATGAATTACTTGGAAAAATGGTTTAAAAGTATTGGTGCTAGCGATTTAATTCCAGCTTCTGAACTTTACATTAGACACGCTGGCAATGTTACTGGTGTGGTGCAACCTCTTGATGGTGCGGATATGTTAATGAGTGGTGTTCCTAGTAATGAAGCTTTGGGTACTTTCGGCTATCATTTTGATGTTCGGGGGGGAATTAAAGGGATTGCTGACAGAGCTTATGCTAATGGTTTTTCCCAAGTTAGTTTTCCGTTACCTGTGTACAATGTGGGTTTTCAACACGCTTTAATAAAGAGTGTGCGTAACTTAGCGGTTGTTAGTCCGGGTTCGGGTTTTACTGGCATGGCTCCTGCTTCCGGCAGAATAGTAGAATATAATTCTGGTGTCGGTCAAGCTTTAGGTATTGCGGCTGCGATCGCACTACTAAGGAACAGAAATTTGGCAGATGTCACAAATCGCGAAGTTAGACAAGTTTTAGGAGATACTAAACGTTTACCTCGCATTTTTGGCATTCCTAAAATTGCTGAAGCTAGCAGGTTAGGCGAGTTTGAATCTGCATTGGGTAATGTTTTTGTAGCTTAAATTTTTAGCGTTTATGAAAACTACAGGCTTTCACCATGTTGCCATTATTTGCTCAGATTACCAAAAGTCTAAAAAATTTTATGTGGATATTTTAGGTTTTTCGGTAATTCAGGAAACTTTTCGGACCGATCGCAATTCCTATAAATTAGATTTGCGCGTTGGTGACACTGACCAAATTGAGCTTTTTTCCTTCCCCAATCCTCCCCAAAGAACTAACAGCCCTGAAGCTTGTGGACTTAGGCACTTAGCTTTTCAAGTGTCCAATCTTGATGCAGCTGTCGCTAATCTCCAATCTCATGGCGTACCAGTTGAAAATATTCGAGTTGATGAAATTACAGGGAAGCGATTTACTTTTTTTAAAGACCCGGATGATTTACCTTTAGAAATATACGAAAAGTAGTTTTTAAGAGTGAATTTTTACTGGTTGGGAACAAAGCGAAAAATAGTCCGGTTAATATCTCAACAAGAGTTAAAAAACCGGGTTTCTTTACGAAAATCTAGACTTTCAGGTTTAGTTATTGGCAAGAAACCCGGTTTTTAGCCCCGGTGCAAGATCTGAGTAAGTAGGTGTAAATAAATAAAGTGATAATAGCTATATTCGGATGGGGCGGGCTAGGAGAGTTTTCACTTTGCATCTTCTGTTACCTCAGTATTATATATTGACAAATATGAAAAAATGTGATATTAGCCTTCAGTTGAGTAGTGATGGCGATCAACTTAATATTTTGTATAATTATAAGTAACAATTTTTACAGCTATTTCCGTATTTTCTTGGTGTGAATATCTGGAAATAACAAGCAAACTAGTAATGTAAGGTTTCAGTAAAGTTTCCTCAAAAACCAACCATTTGCGGAACTAATATTGAGTGCAGGTGCTTGCCTGTTCTGAAAACCTTCTGTGATGCCAGTGCGACTCTTAGAGTGAATCGCTCTCTATCAAGCTTAAAGCTATATTGCAACAGCATTACAAACACACCCAATCAAAAACTTTAGAAGTTTTCTGGAGTTTCCTGGAATTGGGGTGTAGTCTCTACCTTTGAGAATGCTCTTTGTTAACGCCATGATTCGCCCAGCTTGTTATGGAAAATACAATTACTACTGGCGCTATTAAAGCAACACTTAATAAAACCACTAAAACCAGTGGGAAACCAAACCCCTTTGTTTTAGCTTTAGTGTTTACAACTGTTTTATGCTTCGCTGTTAGACCATCAATTAATAGAAGTACTAAGATCGTTGTTGAGTCTGGTGCTTCACAAACAGCTTTATCTGAGTCGGTAGCTGATGCGGTGGTCAAAGATTTGTCTAAGCGATCGGGTTTACCAAAATCAGAATTAAAGATCATAGATGCTCAACAATTAATTTTGAGCGATCGTTGTTTAATTAGCAAAAACTCTAATTTCCTTTGTGTTGAGTCAGAAATCCCAGGGTGGCAAATAACTGTAGCCAGTGGAAAAAAACGCTGGGTGTATCGCACGAATAAATCTGGTTCGATGCTGAAACTAGACAACGGCAATGTGGCACCCACACACAAAAGTCAAGGAAACGCTTTTGCCAGCACAATCTCATCTGTTAGTAATGGGTAATGGGTAATCTCAGATCTTGCACTCCTGAGCTCCCGCCTCTATTCTTCGTTTCTTCGTTCCCAGGTTCAACCTGGGAACGAGTATCTGGGAGGTTCCACCTCCCCTGTGCCCCTGTGCCCCTGTGCCCCTGCTCCTGGAGTCCCTCAACGAGGGGGATTCCAGCCTACAAAAATATTAGGTCTTGGCATCTTATTTGGGAACATATTTTGTAAAGCCGACTGTCTAAATGCAGGCGGTTCTTTTGTTAGATTCCACAAACTTTCATAGAAAAAGAAAGAAACTCCCGAAAATCCCCAGTTCCGAGCAACTTCTACTTGTTCTGTCACTTGTGACATAGGAACCGCTTGGGGTTTTACTCCAGTCATAATGCCAATAGCAACAGGAATGCGCTGTCTTGCCGCTTCGACTTCGGGACGTTCTATTTCGGCAATAAAGCGATTTAAGTCGTTGCGATAAACTTGTAAAACTAGTTCTTCAATTAATCCTTGTTCTCTCCAGGTTTGCCAATCAGTCAAATAGTATTTGTAGGAAAATTCTTGCGGATTGGGAGATACAGAAATTACAATTTTGGGTTTACGTTGTTTAATGGCGCGGTGAATTCGTTGCATATATTGAGTAATTTTATCTGCTCTCCAACGAACCCATTCAGGGTCTTGAAAATCATCTGGAGGAGATTGTCCGGCGTGTTCTTGTTGATAAAGTGCGACAGTAAATTCGTCGTAGCCTAGCTGTGAAGGAAAACCAAAATGGTCATCAAATTGAATTCCGTCAACATCATATTTGGTAACAATTTCTAGGACTAAACTTTCAATAAATTGCTGCACTTCTGGGTGGAAAGGATTCATCCAAACTCGTTGATGTGGCCCTTCAATCCAAATTTGGCTACCATCCCGACGTTTGAGAATCCAATCTGGGTAAAGTTTGGCTATTTGAGAATCTGCTGGTGCCATAAAACCAAATTCAAACCAAGGGATAACAGCCATTCCTTGTTTATGTCCTTGGGTAATTACTTCTTGTAAAACATCTCTATCTGTGCCTAATTCTGGGTCGAGGTTTTCGTCTGTTGGTGTGACTAAACGCAGAGGACTTCCTACTATTGTTTCTGCTACTTGGCTGGGATAAAGTGTGTACCCCCAGTTCCAAACTGTGGGATACAAGGTGTTGAAATTTAGGGATTTTAAACGGTCGATCGCATCAGAAAGTCGGTCTTTATAAAAGAGAACATCGCTATCAATATTTGTCAGCCAGACACCTCGCAATTCTGTTCTTGCTTGTAATGTTTGTGGAGTCGGTTTTCTAATTATAGCTAAGGGATTTTGTGGCGGGGTTGGGGCAGCAATTGAATTTGTTGGCGCAGCGGTTATTCTTGAGGGACTTGTTGATGTTTCAGCAGTTCTATTTATATTAGTTTGAGCAGTTGGGGTTCTAATAGAAATTGCCGTTGGAGATGTGGTTTCAGCAGGAGTTGATGATCTAGGAGTAGTCGCGGAAGTTGCTGTGGGAGTAGGTTTTTTCTCTGTAATTGGTGGCGTTGAAGTTGCTGTGGGAGTGGGTTTAGTTTCTGTTGTTTGTGTGGTTTGAGGAGTTTGATTTCTGAGTGCGGTTGTAGTTGTAGCGGGAGAATTAATTGTGGCAATATATTCTTGGGGAATTAGTTGCGAAGTTCCCAATGCTTGACATAAAAAAGTTGCTACTTCTGCACGGGTAACTATTTGATTTGGTTTGAGTAGGCGGACGTTCGGATAATTGACGATTAGTAGTTTTTCAGTGGCAGCCGCGATCGCATTTCGAGAATTATTGGGGATTTCTTGTGCGTCATCAAAAACTGCTTTTAATGTTTTTTCTACTGGTTGAGTGGGTGAATATTTTAAACCATTTACTAAAGATAGTAAAACTTGTTGTCGCGTCATCTTTCGCAACGGGTTAAAATTTTCGCCTATATAAGCGGAAAGAAATCCTGTTTGATAAGCTTGATTAATACTATTAGCTCCCCGATAATTTGAGGGAATATCAGCAAATCGAATTGCATTTCTAGTTACAGGTTTGTCAGGGAAAGCTTTACTAATTATAGTAGCGAATTCGGCTCGATTTACTTGCGAATCCGGGCGAAAATTGCCATCTTCATAACTAGTAATAATTTGTTTTTGCACCAGTTGTTCGATGCAAGGTTGTGCCCAATGTCCTTGAATGTCAGCAAGTTTGGTTTGCGAGTAGGATCGGCTGGGTGTTAACACCGCTACTATCATACTCAAGGCTATTAAAAGCGGAAACCATCTGCGTTTTTTAAACATATCGTTAACTCCTATCACACCTCATGGAAAATTTTATTGACAAACTGTAGAGACGTTTCATGAAACGTCTCTACAGTTTGTTATGAAACGTCTCTATTCAACTCATGAAACCTCTCTACTCAAAATCAAAAGGGTGGTGGTTAACCCGGTTTTGCTATGAGAACCGACTTGAAAGTTGGATAACTTGGTCGGTGTAATTGGAAACAATCAGTAGATTACCATTAAAACTTTTTCAGCAAGCAGAAAATTTTGCTGTTTCCCTGGAAATTATTCAATACAATTGATTTACTAAACTTTATGAGCCTAATATATAAAAATATTCAGCTACCCAGCCTAAATTTATAAAGCTTGGTAATTACTGCTTTTCTGCCTTTTCTTGGCAAAGTATTGTTGATGTTCTTCGGCTGCTAAATAAAATTCTCCAACAGGTTTTATCTCTGTGACAATATCTTTATCATATTTCCCGGAGATTTGCAATTTTTGTTTAGATGCTTGGGCGGCTGTTTCCTGTTCTGAGCTATGAAAGAATATAACAGATCTGTATTGTTCGCCTCGATCGGGCCCTTGTCGATTTAATTGGGTTGGATCGTGACAATCCCAAAAAATTTCTAATAATTCATTATAAGTAATTTGTGACGGATCATACTCGATTTGTACTGATTCTGCATGACCCGTAATTCTAGCACAAACATCTAAATGGCAGGGGTTAGGAAAATGTCCACCTGTGTAACCAACTGCTGTGGAAATAACGCCTTTAACTTGACGAAAAGTGTCTTCAACTCCCCAAAAACAACCAGCAGCAAAAGTGGCTTTTTCCATGTTTTTCTATGTTGGTTAAAGTGATTATAGAATACTAGGGCGATCGCTTTCCGTAGGCTTAGGTACAACTTTGTTCTCTTCTAGACAACGCTTAAAGGCGACTTCTGCTTCTGTCGGATTAGGGTTATCTGTAGATTTTAGAGCTCCCACTAAGCGATCGTTTCCCATTTTATCTAATGGTCTGTCTAAATTGGCAGTGCTACTATTATTTCCTTGGTCTAAATATTTTCTGCATTCAGCAATAGCGTCAATGCGTTTAATCCTAGCTTTAGAAACGTTAGACTCTCCTTGAGTGAGATGAGTATCTTCATGAGGAGTATTAACTGCTGCTGTTGCAGTTGGCGAGTTGAACAACCAAATGTTTGTAATTAACAATCCACTCACAAATATTTTACAAATCAGCCGCCAATTTTTAGTAACTTTAATCACTTTAAATTCCTGGGTTTCTCACTGATGTTTACTCTGAGATCTTAATTAATCGGCAATTCTCAGCCATACTCCTTGGGGAGGAATAATTTAAAGATTACAGATAAATCCCGGGAACTTAGGAATGGGGTAATAGCGTCTAAAATTTCAACGTAGGCGAGCGAATCGCCCCAGAGTAAAGATATTCTAGCTGTAGAATCTCTTTCTTTGAGGCGCGATAGGTGCTAGGCACAGGCGAAGACTCCGCCAAATTACATAATTAAAGCTTGGTGACACTATTATGAAACATTTTACTGATCAGTTTACCACAAGTTCAACCATGAAAGGGCGCATTTTTCCGGCTTTTGTTTTAGCTGCAATCTTGTCCTGGGGTGCTAATTTTTCTTTGATTAACTCTGCTGTTGCTTATCCTGAAAGTAGTGAGCAAGTGAGTAACCAAATTGTTAATCCTAGAAGTAGTTTGGTTAGTCAAAATCGGTTCGATCGCACCAATACTTTACCAAATACCATAGCTAATGCTGTGAAAAAAGACTTAGCTAACCGTACCGGAATAGCTCCCGGAAAGCTGAAAGTTACTAACTATAAACAAGAAACTTGGCCTAATGGTTGTTTAGGTATTTCTGCACCAGATCAAATATGTACTCAAGCATTAGTTCCGGGATGGCGAATTACTGTAACTGATGGGCAAAAAACTTGGGTTTATCGCACTGATAATAATGGCAGAAATATCCGGTTAGAAAACCAGAATGTTTCCTTATCACCCAAATCATTGCAGTTAGTCAGTAACGAAACTCTGATTGCTGCTACTCCTAAACCGTCGCCAATTCCTAGCAGCGAACTACCACCATTTTTAGATAGAGGCATGATGTTTCAAGCAATTTCTAGTGGTGGTTTTGCTGGACGTACTTATCAAACTACTTTAATGAATGATGGGTCATTAATGCGAGTGAGAATTGGCGATGCTAACGATTCTGAACGCAGTGTACAAAAAGTTTCCTCTCAACAATTACGCGAATTTCAAAGTTTATTAAAACGTCAACCATTGTCTCAATATAATCGCTTGAGTTACCCGGCACCAAGGGGCGCTGCTGATTACATTACAGTGACATTAATTAGTTCATCTGGTGTTGTTCGTTATGCTGATATTGTCCAAAGTGAATTGCCGAAATCTTTGCGGGAAGTAATTCAAGCTTGGAATAAAATTATTAGTACTAGAAGCTAAAGAAACCCGGTTTTTCTCAAAAACCGGGTTTCTGACCGATCGAGTTTAGTTTTTCGGGGTTAAGTGGCGAGCGCACCAAAATCAATTCCAGTGACAACTTGACTAGTATTTAGGGTTACAGTATGGGTTGGGTTGAGAATTGCGATCGGCGTTTGTGGCGTAGTGAACGATACAAAAACATCGTCGCTACCTACTGAAAAGGAAGTTTGGCTAGCAAGGGATTCATCAGTAATAATAACTTGACCGAACCGCGAACCAACAATTAATTTTCCATCAAACGAAACATCAATATCGTTTAAGTTTGTAGTGCCACTAGCCCTAAAATTTAATTGAGTTCCATTGTCATCATAGCGACGAATATTTCCATCCCAATCAGCGGCAAAAATATCACCATTTTTATTCACAGCAATGCCTCTAGCATCGTTAGCTAAAGTCGTTGTCCACAATAAATTCATTGTTAGCGGGTCGTAACCATCAACTGTACGTCCTGACAAGCTACTATCATCTCTGAGGGCATAAAGTACACCGTCCAAACCCATTGTTAAGTCGATATATTGCTGGGTATCTGCAAAACGCGCAGATGTATTGTTGCTGAGATCGAAACGTACAATTCCTGTAGGTGTATCGTCTACATCAAAGGTAATCATATCAGTGGCATAAACAAAATTTTGATACTTAGCAATGCCACCATAGCTGGCATTATTAACCGTACTCCAACCTGGATGAGTTCTGTGGTTCCAAGTGCCATTGCTTTGATCGTAGATACTTAAAAAAGGATCGAATGTGCCATTGTAATTAAAGATGAGATTATTTTGGTCAATGATAATATCTCTTGCATCCTCGCCAAGAGGACGAGAAGCCGCCCCATAGGGAATATTAATCGCAGCAGAAACAGCAGTGCCAGCTTGAGTATATTCTCCAATCGTTTGATTTGTGCTGACTAAAATATTTCCTCCTGTTCCCGAACCATTAACAAAAGTGCCGGGAAAGGTTTGTCTCCAGCCTCGTTGTCGCACTTCAGCAACAGTATAAGTTCCAGCTGATAAGCCAGTAAAAGCATAATTGCCGTTGACATCAGTAGTGGTAGAAGGTTCGCCAGAGTCGAGTTTACTGTTGTTATTTAAGTCTAGGTAAATTGTCCAACCTGCAAGTCCGGGTTCACCAGCATTGCGAATCCGATCGCCATTCAAATCATTCCACTTTATCCCCCTAATTTCAGCAGGTGTAAATTTAGATTCAAAAGCACCAATATCAATTCTGCCACCGACAATGCGATCGAAGGAAGCACCTCTTTGATCTGTATTTGGAGGCGGTACAAAAGCAGGATCTCCCGCATTAATGGCAAGACTTCCTGTTTGTAATGCGTGAGTTTGAGTCAATCCGCCGTTATTTGCTAAAGGGTTGAGTTTCGGATCGATCGCACTAGCAAATTCGGTTGCGCTTGCATTTTTGCTAGTAGTATTGTTAGGGTCGCCGTATAAATCGCCTGTAGTGTTGCTGCTAAAATTCTGAGTGCCAACATTGCCGATTAAGTTGTAACCTTGGGATGTGAGATTGCCAGAAAAATCTGGATTGATTCCCCCAAAAGGTGAGTTATCAATATTCGCGGCAACGATCGTATTTTTAACAGTAACAGTCCCACTTTGGATAAAGATACCGCCTCCATTATTGCTCACAAAGCCGCCAGTATCATTGTTATCGAAATCAGCCGTGTTGTTAGTAATTGTTGATCGGTTAATGTTGAAAGTATTTGTAGTACCCTCGTGATAAATGCCCCCACCAGATTCATTTGATTTGTTACCGGAAATAGTGCTGTTACTAATCTCGATATTTCCCTCATTCGACACTCCACCACCATTATATTTGGCAGTATTGTTAGCGATCGTGCTATTAGTAATTTTTACTGTGCCAATCGAATTATTCCAAATAGCGCCGCCGCTGTTAGCAGAGTTATTTGTTAGGGTGGTGCGATCGATCGTTACGGTATCCTTACTAGTGATAGAAATAGCACCCCCAACACTCATCTCTACCGTATTTTCGGAAAAAGTGCTATCTGTAATCTTTGCCGTACCATCGATCGATAACGCACCACCGTTTCTAGACTTATTACCAGAAAAAGTACTTTTGGTAATAATCAACGTATCCTGACTTGCAATAGCACCACCAGTAAAATCAGATTTGTTGTTGGTAAAATCACTATTAGCAACAGTCAGGGAACCTTCGGTATAAATAGCACCACCAGGGCCAAAAGCCTTATTATCAGAAAAGCTAGAATCAGTTACAGTTAGCGTCCCAATCCCAAGACTGGCAATAGCGCCGCCAGCAAGGTTTTTTGATTGGTTGCCAGAAAAAGTGCTTTTACTAACATTTACCTTGCCTCCCTTCCAGTTAAAAATAGCACCACCAAACCCACCAAAATCAGCCAAGTTGTTGGTAAAGGTGCTGTTACTAACATTCACCGTCCCACCATTAAAATTAGTAATAGCACCACCATGGTAATCAGATTGATTGTTAGAAAAAGTGGTATTGTTAACATTTATCGTACCAGTGCCAAAGTTAAGGATTCCGCCGCCACCCAAAGAATTGTAGTAAAGAGATCCAGACCCAGTATAACCATTAGAAATAGTCAACCCATCAATAGTAAAATCACCATTTATAACAGAGAAAATCCGATATTCTCCACCCGTATCTCGGCGCACATTTAAATTACCAGCACCAGTACCATTAATCTTTAAATTTTGGGAAATAAAGGGCAACACACCTGTTAAATTAATCGTTCCCGATGTTGCTGCACCACTAAAATTAATTGTGTCTGTTCCGGCAAAAGCTTCTGCATTTAACATCGCTTGCCGCAAAGTACCTTCCAGGTTAGCATAGTTGGGATTAATGCTGGCATCATCTGCTAAACTAATTATTACTGTATCGTTAGCAGCGATCGCTACCGTTCCCTCTTTATTAACTCCATCAATGTTGTAACTTCCTGCTGCTAAATTCAGTTTTAGCGTTTCATCTGCTTCCGCGTGAATATCATCTTTTGGGGTAAGAGTAATATCTACAAATGACTGTCCATCGGGAATAGTAACTGTTAGATTGCTACCTGCAATTACAACACTACCACCACTCAAAATATAGTCGGTAGATTTAGCTAAACTACTACCATCAATATTCAGATTAACTGTTAATGCACCTATAGTATTTGTTCCGCGACTAATGCGATAAGTTCCAGTATCACCTGTTTCTGCTGCCTTGGTATCTGTGGCGGTAAGACTGACAGTTGCTAAATCATCATTAATAATAGTTAAAACCGCTTTCGGTGTAGTAGTGCCAACATTACCCGCACTAGGGTTAACTAAAGTAAGAGCGATATTTTCATCTTGTTCGACATCAGTATCTCCAGCAATGGGAACAGATACATCTTTGAAAATATCACCCGGATTAAAGGTAACGGTAATCGGGGTATTGTTGTAATCTACTCCGCCTGTGGCGCTAGGAGAAGCACCATTAGCTAATTGAATTTGTATTGAGTTGGTGCCAGAAATATCGCCAGTGCGGTTAACTCTTACTATGCCATTTGTGTTGAAACTTCCCCCATTTCCTTCAGTAACAGTGTAAGTAGCAATACTAAAGTCAAAGGTAGGGGCAGCATCATCATTAATAATAGTATAAATAGCTGTTTGCTGTCCTCCTAAACTAGCGCCACCAGTAGGATTAACTAATTTTAAATTAATCGTATCATTTCCTTCAGGTATCCCATCTCCAATAATCGGAAGTTCTACATTTCGAGAAGTTTCCCCTGGTAACAAAGTAACAGTAATTGGCAAATTATTAATAAAATCATCGGCAGTTGCAGTACTACCCGTATCCAGTTGTACTTGTACTGTCACCGTACCATCACTGCCACTATCACGTTGAATGGTAGCAACTATTTTATTAACAGTTCCCCCATTTCCTTCATTCTCACTATAGTTAGCTTTGGTAAAAGATAAAATCCCTGGATTAGTAATTAAAGTATCATTATCTATTATTGTCAGAACCGCAGTATTTTGTAACCCAATTGTTGCCCCATTTGTCGGATCGCTTAAAGTTAAATTGACAGTTTCGTTACCCTCAACTTCTGTATCATTGAAAATGGGAATATTGACAGTTTTAGGTGTCGTATCCCCATCTGCCCAAGTAACTGTAATAAAGCTGTTATCATAATCTTTTGGTGCTGCTAATGGTGCAGCGCCACCTATTGCAGTGCCGCCATTTACTAAAACTTTAACGCTTACTATACCAGAGTCGCCATTGGTGCGATTTAGGGTAATTGAAGCAATAGGTGTACCATCTTCATTAACACTAAAATTAGCAGCACTAAATTCTAATGTACCTGGAAATACTTCTTTATTAACTGTAATTGGGATAAGCTCTTTAGCAATAATACTATTAGGATTGACTCCTTTAATAATTGCTAAATATTCAGTTGTTCCTTTGTCTTGAATAATGGTATGATTAGCATATATTCCAGTACCAGCGAAAATATTTAGTTCGGAAAATTGTAAATTTCCTATCAGTTCAATTATGTCTTCACCAGGAGTAAAATCTAGAAAATAATCAGCATCGCTAATATTAATTCCACCAGTAGTCTGAAATCCGGGAACATCATTTCTTCTACCAATTACAAAAATATCATTTCCGGCACCACCGCTAACAGTATCCGCCCCTAAATCGCCAATTAAAATATCATCGCCTTCGCCACCAAATAATCGATCGCTCTCCTTACCACCATGTAGCGTATCATTACCATTACCTCCTTCTATGGTGTCATCGTTTTCATTGCCATTAAGAAAATCGTTACCTTCACCACCAAATACTAAGTCATTACCTATTCCTGCTAATCCTATATCATCGCCTTTGTCTCCAGAAAGAGTCTCATTTCCTCGATCGCCTAATAGAAAATCATTATCTTGACCACCGTACAATAAGTCATTTCCATCACCTCCTATTACTGTATCCTTGCCGCGATTACCGTGAAGAGTATCATTGTTTTCGTTACCATTAATCCAATCATTACTATCCCCCCCAAATCCAACGTCTTCTCCTTCTCCTCCCAGGATTACATCATTTCCTTGCTCACCAAATAAAGTATCATTGCCTTCTTCTCCCGATAAAAAATCATCGTCTTTTCCCTCATATTTGGTGCTATCTGGCTGATTTTGTTTTGTTGGATCGTTGCCTTCGTCACCATTGATTACATCATTTCCTTTACCACCAAAAATAGTATCTTTGCCTGCTAAACCTAAAAGAAAATCTTCAGATAATGAACCATTAATTAAGTCATTACCGAGTGTACCGATATAAATAGTCATTTCTACTTACAGGATTTTTACGGAGACGACCCGATCATGGCTTGGTCAAAAACAAATCGTCATCAGTGAAAGCACCTAACAATATTTTGTTATTATTACTGTTTTCAGTAGGTGTTTTTTATTGTTTAAATTTTAATTTTTAACAGGGGAAATTGTTGGTTGAATTGCTGTTTTAAATACCCTGAACTTGCTCAAAAAATCAACATAACTCTTGGACAAAATCGAACAACTGATGTGCCATTTCTAATTTAGAACAAGTTGGAATTTCTACTTGTCTGCCTTGGGAATCTAGCAAGATTGCTTGGTTGTTATCGCTGGCAAAACCACTGTTGATTTTATCTATGGGATTAGCGGCGATCGCATCCAGTTTTTTCCTCTTTAACTTCTCCAATGCAGGTGTTACAATATCCCCAGTTTGGGCAGCAAAACCAATCAACTTTTGATGGGGTTGTTTTAAATTACCTAACTGGGCAACAATATCAGGAACAAACTCCAAATCTAAAGCAGTAGGAAGAGATTTTTTCGGTAACTTTTCACTGGCATAATTAGCAGGTTTCACATCTGCCACTGCTGCTGACATAATAATTAAATCGGCACTAGAAAAAGACTCTAACATAGCCTTTTGCATTTCGGCGGCGCTAGTCACACCCACAGTTTTTACACCCAATGGAATTTCCCCGGTTATTGGTGCGTGTACTAACGTTACTGATGCACCTCGATGTAATGCTGCGGTTGCTAAAGCTAATCCCATTTTGCCAGTAGAAGGATTACCAATAAATCGCACCGGATCTAAAAATTCTCTCGTTCCCCCAGCACTAATTAAAACTCGTTTTCCGGTTAAATCTTTTTTGCCTTTAGTGTGTAATAAACTGTGAATATGTGCGATAATTTCAGAAGGTTCAGCCATGCGACCGGAACCAATGCGATCGCAAGCCAAAATTCCCGCACTAGGCCCGACACTGTGATATCTTGGATTTGTAAAAATCTCTTGCCAATTGCGCTTCACTGTCAACTGTTCCCACATATCCGTATTCATCGCAGGTGCTAACAAAATCGGACAAGTAGAAGCCAAAACAGTATTAGTTAATAAATTATCAGCAAAACCATGAGCCAGTTTTGCTAAACTATTTGCAGTTAAAGGCGCGATCGCAAAAACATCCGCCCATTCACCTAATTCAATATGTAGCGGACGACCATGAATCGGTTGCCAAAAATCTCGATCGGTAAAAGCCGGATTTCGAGAAAGAGTAGCCAGGGTCAAAGGTGTGATAAACTCACAAGCCGCAGCAGTTAAAATAACCTTTACCTCGACCCCAGATTTTGCCAGGAAAGAAACTACTTCGCAGACTTTATAAGCAGCAATACCACCGCCAATGCCAATTAGAACCTTCGCCATTTTTAGATTGAGGAATTTGGATTTAACTCCAATTTTGAATCTAAAATCCTCTATCGTCAGGCTTCATCATAAGCTTCCATATCTAACAGATGAATGTAAGGTTCAATTAACTCTGGACGCTGAAAAGCGATCGCCCTCAGCAGATGCCAATCATCAAGTCCTTCAAAGACATTAGTATAATCATCCTGCTCCAAACGTGCAGCTAATTCAGCTACATCTGCTGGAGTCATAGCAGCTATATCGCGCTTCACAATGCTTGCTGTCGTCATCTCTCGGCACCTCCCGTCCCAGCGTAGAGTCAATCGATTTTAGATTTTAGATTTTAGATTTTGGATTTTGAACTGATGACATCGCATCAGGATGAGTCACATAGTCTCAATAATCAGCCATCAGCAACCTTGAATCTAAAATTGGTCAACTGGTCAAAATACACTCACCCCTACTATCTTACCCTTACCTTACTATGAGTAAATAATTACCAATTATTCGCAATAAGGTGGAGATACCTTTTTACTCAAGCTTTGGGACTTTCCACAGACATTACCTGCAACACAAAACTTCGCATTAAGTTAAGGACTGCTGGTATAACTTCATGCGCCATATTAAACTCTTGATACTGCACCGCTACTCCTAAACTCGTCAATATATCCCTAGCATTTTGAGCAGCAGTTATCGGAACAACTGAATCCCTAGTACCGTGAATAATCAACGTTGGTGGCAAAGTATCAGGTTTTGTTCCCTGAGTAATCGGATGCAAATAGCCGCTCAGACAGACTAAACCCGCTAACGGTAAATTTAATCCCACATCCAGCGTCATCGCCCCACCTTGAGAAAATCCACTTAAAATCGTCCGCGACAAAGGAACACCAGTTTCACTCTCCAAACTAGAAAGCCAATCTGTAAGAAGTTGGCGACTCTCTTGTATACCTTCATTTCGCTGAAAGTCGTACCAAGCCCTGCCCACTGATGAGTAAGGGTGAGGGAAAGGGGCATTAGGAAAGAGAAACTGATAATCCGGTAAGTTCAGAAAAGGTGCTAAGTCAGCCAAATCTTCTGCATTGGCACCCCAGCCGTGCAAAGCGACAATCACCCCAGTTGGTGCTTGTCCGGTTGTTGGTGGAATGGAAATTACCTGAAGAGACAGAAGTTTGCTCCTAAATTCAGACTAACGCCTTTGATTTTAGACCAATAGTTTTATTCTTGACACTCCCGTTAATCAAGAGCGGATGTAACGGGAGATTCTTTGCAAGATTTTCACTCTTAAAGGTTGTGCCAAACAACCCCTAGACAGTCCGAAAATACTTTCATTCTGTTTACTTAAATGTTTTCTCAAGATATTAGCTGCACCTAATATCGGCATTAATCAACCAACCTTGCTTGGTGCGATACAAACCTCTTTTGACTCGCTTCCCGGAAAACTTGCGCGGCTCTGGATTGTCAGCGTTGTAGACAGGAATAACGTCATTATCGAGAAAACTAGCAATACTTGTGTAGCTTTCCTCTTGCTCAACAAATTCAATTCCGTGACGACTACAGAGGCTTTGCAGCTTGAGTCTAAGTATAGATACAGGAACTTGTACAAAGTTTTGATTGTTGCGTTGTCCGAGATTAATTTTGAGAAATGATATTAGGCGATCGCTAAAACCTTAATTTCGCTAAATTATTAAATCATTCTTAAGAATTACTTTTACGTAAATATACGCAACTCTGACTTTTATGAAGATTCGGTGAAGTTTCTTGAGGGAATGTATCTTTCATAATATTATTTTGTAGAATTAACCGTATAAATACTATGAACTAGCTAGTAAACCCTATTTCTTTGAGTGAGATTATACGGATTTCACTAGTTAGTCTTAGTTTTAAGATTGAGGTGGTAAATCTACTAATTATTGCTGAGACAATGGATGTCTTACAGCAATCATTTTCGCTGATTTATTTAATGATAATTCCTAGAGAATTACAAATATTTTCCATATACTTCTAAATTTATTTGGGTACTTTTTTGTATCTATAATGCTGCTATTCTTGTTTAAATTTATTGTTCCCTTTCGTTTTCAATGGAGTTCGGTGGATGCAAGTACCACAAATTGAATTAATTCCCTTACGTGCTGCGATTTGTTCAGATGTACCATCAGATTTGGATGTTCTAATTAGAATTATTCCACCTGCACCGGAAAAAGACTTACAAAGACCACCTTTAAACTTGTGCTTAGTAATCGATCGCTCAAGTTCCATGAAAGGAAGAAAAATCGATTATGTGAAAAAAGCAGCTTGCTATGCAGTGCAACAACTTTTAATTACCGATCGCGTCAGTGTAGTAGTATTCGATCGGGCAGTTTATACCCTAGTAGATAGTACATTTGCCGTAGATAAAGCTAATATAATTCATCAAATTCAACAAATTCAACCCGGATATGGAACCGCCCTACACGCAGGTTGGCAAGCCGGAGCAATTCAAGTTATTAAACATCTTAATTCCCAACATTTAAATCGAGTAATTTTGCTTTCTGATGGCTTTAGTAGCGTCGGTGAAAAAAATCCTTATGTCATCGCCACAGATGTTTATGGCTTAGCACAACAGGGCGTAAGTACAACAACAATGGGTGTGGGTAATCATTACGATGAAGACTTACTAACCTCAATGGCAAAACGCGGAAATGGCGGATATTATTACATCCAATCTCCCGAAAAATTGCCGATTATTTTTCGCACAGAATTACAAGATTTAATGGCAACAGTAGGGCATACTGTGAGTTTAGCGATCGATCCGCAAGGAGCCGTAGAAATTGAAGACGTACTGAACGATTTAGAAACCGATCAAAGAGGCAGATTTCAATTACCAAACTTAATTATGGGTAATCCAATGGAAGTAGTGGTAAGATTGCAAGTGCCACCAATTCCACAAATTACAGACCTGTGCTATTTCCGCTTAAATTGGAAAAATCCCAAACAAGAAGAACTACAAAAAATTTGGACAAGTCTACGCTTACCTGTAATTAATTCAGCATCAATAAGTGAATTCCCCCCCAATTTAGAAGTCCAACAAAGAACATTATTAATGATGGTAGCTAGAGCGAAAAAGGAAGCAGTAAAACATCTCGATCGCGGCGACTACGAAATGGCAAGTAAACTACTCAAAAATGCCAGATTACAAGTAATAAACGCCCCCCAATCACCATTACTAGATAAAGAAGCTCAAGCATTAGCTAACTTGGATGCCGACTTACAAGCAAGGCAACTATTAAAGTTACGCAAACAAGCAAGCTTAGAAACTTATGACATTACCTTAACAAATCCCCGTATCTTAGATGACATCATCTAAACATTTAATAAATTAATCAGTTTCTAATTCCTGATTATCAGGTAAGATCGCTAATGGTCAATCAGCGATAGGAAAAATTAAGGTCATGGCGCGTCTAGCACTGCTGAGTACCTCTGATAAAACTGGATTAGTAGACTTTGCTCGAATTCTTGTCGAAGAATTTCAATTTGATTTAATCAGCAGTGGCGGAACCGCTGTTACCTTGAAAGAAGCAGGTTTACCAGTCACAAAAGTTTCAGATTATACAGGGTTTCCCGAAATTTTAGGGGGAAGAGTGAAAACTCTCCACCCTCGAATTCATGGGGGAATTTTAGCCAGAAAAGATTTACCAGAAGATATTAAAGATTTAGAAACACACCAAATTCGCCCCATAGATTTGGTAGTAGTCAACCTTTATCCCTTTGAACAAACTATTGCCAAACCTAATGTAACTTTAGCAGAAGCAGTGGAACAAATCGATATTGGTGGCCCTGCAATGATTCGCGCCGCAGCGAAAAATTTCGCTCATTTAACAGTATTGTCCAACCCCGATCAATATAAAAATTATGTAGAAGAATTGCGGCAAAATGGAGAACCAAGTTTTGATTTTCGTAAAGCTTGTGCATTAGCAGCATTTAGACATACTTCTACTTACGATTTAGCAATTTCTAATTATTTAGCAACTGATGATTCCTTTTTCAATATTTCAGGAAAACAGTTGCAACCCCTGCGTTACGGAGAAAATCCTCATCAACCAGCTGCCTGGTATCAAACAGGAACCGTTGCTACAGGTTGGACAGCTGCTACTAAATTACAAGGTAAAGAATTAAGTTACAATAATTTAGTAGATTTGGAAGCTGCCAGAAGAATTATTGCCGAATTTAGCGACACTCCCGCTGCGGCAATTTTAAAACATACCAATCCCTGTGGTGTAGCTTTAGGTAATACTTTAGCCCAAGCTTATGAAAAAGCTTTTAATGCTGATGCTGTTTCCGCTTTTGGGGGAATTGTGGCTTTAAATCAACCAATTGACGCAGCAACAGCTACAGCTTTAACCAAAACATTTTTAGAATGTATTGTCGCGCCAAGTTGTGAACCTGAAGCACAGGAAATATTAGCAGCAAAATCCAATTTGCGCGTCTTAACTTTAGCAGATTTGAAAACAGGGCCAAAACAAACAGTCAAGGTAATTGCTGGCGGTTTGTTGGTGCAAAATTCTGATGATGCAGAGGAAAATACTAGTGAATGGCAAGTGGTGACAGAAAAGCAACCAACACCAGAAGAATTAGCAGAATTATTATTTGCTTGGAAGGTTTGTAAGCACGTCAAATCTAATGCTATTGTGGTGACAAAAGACAACACTACCCTTGGTGTTGGTGCAGGTCAAATGAATCGTGTAGGTTCGGTTAAAATTGCTTTAGAAGAAGCTGGAGAAAAAGCGCAAAATGCTTTTTTAGCTAGTGATGGTTTCTTTCCTTTTGATGATTCAGTAAGAACCGCTGCGGCGGCGGGAATTAAAGCGATCGTTCAACCAGGCGGAAGTCTACGCGATAAAGATTCGATCGCAGCGGCTAATGAATTAGGCATAGTCATGGTATTAACAGGTATCCGTCATTTCCTGCATTAGCATCGGGATTTAGGGATTGACATTTTCGATCGGGATTAATTAATAAAAGCTGGTAAATCTGTTAAATCTGTAAATCCCGATCGGATTTTCCCTTTTTACTTTGCAGATTGTGATTGAGAGTATTCTATGGAATTTTATCTAGAAGCGATCGCAACTCCAGAAGTCAAAGTTAACATCCTCCTGAATGGAGGACATAACTACACCATTTGGCTAAAGACAAACTCGCCACTATTACAAAGTCTTTTAGCTGTAATTAGAGGTGACTCTCAACCACAAACAAATTCAGGAGCACAATGGTTTCATATACCATTAGAAAATGGTCATTCTGCTTTATCTTTTCCCCAAAGTTCGCTCGTTGGCGTAGTAACTGAACCACCATTACTATTAGAAAATATCGCCTCAAATGACCTGCAAGGAACAAATATTTTCCCTACTCCATTAGTGCAAATTGACAACTTTTTGACTGAAGAAGAAAAGTTAAAACTAATTAGTTATAGTTTAGAAAAAGAGTCAGCTTTTGTAGATACCGCCTCCAGAACTAATACTTCCTATCATCCAGATCATCGAAAATCCTCGGTTTTATACCAATTTCCTGAAATTTCCGAAATCTTTCTGCGGCGCTTCAGAAAAGCCATACCTTTTGTCCTGAGTAAATTGGGTATGGGATTATTTCCCATTTCGCGCATTGAAGCACAATTAACAGCCCATAATGATAATAATTACTTCCGGTTACACAAGGATAACGGAACTCCCGAAACTGCCACTAGAGAATTGACTTATTCCTACTATTTTTATCGAGAACCCAAACCTTTTTATGGTGGAGAATTACTAGTTTACGATCGCAAAATCCTCAACTCTTGCGATTACCCAAGTGACAGTTTCCAAACCATCGAACCACGCAACAACAGCATAGTCTTTTTCCCCAGCCAATGCTATCACGAAGTTCTGCCAGTAACTTGTGTAGACAAAGCATTTGCTAACAGTCGGTTCACTATTAACGGTTGGGTACGTCGAGAAGAAAATTTTAAGTTTTGAGTTGAGATTGGGGACTGGGGCGGGGTTAGGGGTTAGGGGTTAGGGGTTAGGGGTTAGGGGTTAGGGGTTAGGGAAAAACTCAAAAGAACACCCCTGCACCTGTGCCCCCCTGCTCCCTTGCTTACTCCTGTGCTCCTGCTGCTTCCAGTAATTTGACGATCTCGGAATCACCAATAGATTTGGCGATCGCTAAAGCCGTCATTCCATCGCGTTTCACATTCACATCAGCACCAGCTGAAATTAACAATTGCAAAATATCACTACTACTATTTTCTATTGCCTTAATTAACCCAGTTTTTCCATCTTCCGTAGCCAAATTAACATCCGCACCACCAGCTAATAAAATTTGCACCATACTGAAATTACCGTTAGATACTGCCAAAGTTAAAGCAGTTTCATCAAAATTAGTAGCATTACAATCAGCACCAAACTTTTGCAAAATCGCTACAATTTGCTCATGATTATGTAAAGCTGCCAACAGCAAAGGTGTATCGCCAAGTTGATTTTTCGCTTGAAAATCTGCCCCCCTTTCCAACAGAACTTCTACCACAGCAAGATTCCCTTCCACCACAGCCAAATGTAAAGCTGTTTCGCGATCGGAATCCTGGGCATTGATATCAGCACCCTTATCCAATAAACTTCTGACAATCTCAGTATGACCACCAGCAGCCGCTGAGATTAACCCTGTCCATCCATCAGGATTTTTCGCATTCACATCCGCACCAGCGGCTAACAGCGCTTGGACAACTCCCAAATGTCCTTGGTCAGCTGCTAAAGTTAACGCCGTTTCCCCACCACTAGTTTGATTCACTTCCGCTAAAGCCGCCAATAAAGCCGCTACCACATCCGTAAAACCACTATTAGCCGCTAGAGTCAACGCCGTATCTTCATCCTTATCTCTCACATTCACTTCCGCACCAGCAGCCAACAAAAGCTGCACTACTTCCGTGTTTCCCCTAAAAGCAGCTGCCATCAATGCGGTGCTTCCTTCATCGTTTTTGGCGTTCACATCCGCGCCATCAGCGATTAAAGCCTTTACTACATCCACTTGGTTGCTAGTAGCAGCCAACATTAAAGCCGTCGAACCATTAAGTTTTTTTGGCTTATTAACATTAGCTCCAGCTTCTAAGAGCACTGTGACTATTTCTATATAGCCATTTCGAGCCGCAAACATCAAAGGAGTAGTGCCATCTTTATCAGTAGAATTCAGATTTGCACCTTGAGCAAGTAAAGCTTTGACTCCATTAATGTCACCAGTCTGTGCTGCTCGTCTTAATAAAACATCTTTATCTTTAGTGGAGATCATGCCTGTCCCTCGTTCCATTCCACTCACTGACAACTTAGCGTTAAATCTCAAATTTGAGAAGACAGTACCCCCGACATTATGCCAATTGTGCAGCTATATTATGCAAATAAAGCGATTTGTTACACAAGAAACATCGGAGATAATCTTAACTATACAAAGAACTGGAACAATTATGCTAAGTTTTATAAAGTTCCTCCCATCGTTAAGAGTCTATGAGCTTGGAAATACCTACATCTGTGAAAGTTTGGAGCCAATTTATTCACCCCACTTTAATGTGGATTCTATTCGCCTTGTCCCTGTATGCCTTATATCTGGGCGTTTTGGTGCGACGTACCAGAAGCGCAGAAGGGGAAGCAAAGAAAGAGCTAATCAAGGGTAAGTTTAACATCAAACATTACCAAGTAGGCTCTTTACTTTTGGCAGTCATGGTAGTTGGCACCCTAATTGGTATGGGTGTTACATATATCAATAATGGCAAATTGTTTGTTGGCCCTCATTTACTGGTAGGGTTAGGCATGACAGGGTTAATTGCTACTTCAGCTGCACTTTCTCCCTTGATGCAAAAAGGACAAAATTGGGCACGCTACAGCCACATTTTTTTAAATGTTGTACTTTTGGTATTGTTTGGTTGGCAGGCAATTACTGGGGTTGAGATCGTGCAAAGAATCATCAGCAAAATGTAACAAAAAAAAATCGGGAATTTCCGAATTAAAATCCCTAGTTTAAATTAATTCGGAAATTCCCGATTAATGCCTTTGAGATTTTTGGGGTAAAAGCAATCCTAAGCTAGTGTGAAAGTCTTCTTGGACTTTTTGAGTTAAGCGACGATTCACTTGCCGGACTATTTGGGCTAATAAGCGATCGCCAGTGCTTTGAATTAAAGATTTCGGTAAGCGATGAATAAACCGGGGAAATTTAATAAACACAGCTAAATCTAGTTGCCATTCTATCCTCGTAATTGTACTAGGTAAATTCTTGGTAAACTCCGTATTTCCCGCAAGTGAATCAGCCTTTACCTCCAGTAATTTCATCTTTGCATTGAAATCCACATCATAACCAGGAGCCACATAACCGGGAATAGAAATTGTGCGGATGCGGTAAATACTATCCTCCGGTGGTAATAGATGTAACCCAATTTTTGGCTCTACTTCATAACCAAAAGAACCAAATCTTCCTATTACTAAAGCATAGCCATTTTCCCCTAAAGGCTCAGCTTTCATCGGTTGAGCACAACGCCGAAACCACTGATGATGAGCATTGAGATACTCAGCAACTACCTCTGGCGGCGCATACATTTCCATACAATCTTCAAAATTACCATGAAAGCGAAAAGGCTCTAATTCTTCAGTAGCTTGTACGGTAGGCTCTTCTGCTTCCGAAAAATTTTGCCGATAATCCAAAAACGTCTCAGACAGTTCTCTAGATTGATAATCGCTGTATTGTGATTGCATAGATGCTATCCTAAATTGTTTATTAGTTGTCTATTTTCAGGATGCCCATTCACCGGAAAAAAAGTTACATCTAAGTTGTGAATTTTAACCTATAAAATCAATAAATGTTAAGCTTTGATTCGATAAACATCTCTTTGTCCGGGGAACTCCTCTTTCCGTAATAAATACTCCTATAGGGAGAAAACAGTTGCATATAACTTTCTTATCCTGGTAAAATCAGCACGCTGACCATTTCAGAGCGAATCCTATCTCTATTAGGGTTAGGTAACTCAAAAAAGTCTCATTGTAAAACGATGCTAACCAATATAGCTTGAAGCATGAAAGCATTTGTAGCCGGGGCAACAGGTGAAACAGGTCGCCGAATTGTCCAACAATTGGTGAAGCGGCAAATTCCTGTCCGCGCTCTAGTGCGGGATTTGGAAAAAGCCAAAGGATTATTGCCAGAACCAGTAGAGTTAGTAGTTGGGGATGTACTGCAACCATTAAGTCTAGCTCAGGCTATAGGAGATAGTACAGTCCTACTTTGTGCTACTGGCGCTAGTCCTAGTTTTGACCCCACAGGGCCTTACAAAGTAGACTATGAAGGAACCAAGAATTTAGTTGATGTTGCTAAAGCTAATAACATTCAACACTTTGTTTTGGTTACTTCCCTTTGTGTATCACGGTTCTTTCATCCACTAAATTTGTTTTGGCTGATTTTAGTGTGGAAAAAACAAGCTGAGGAATATCTCCAAAATAGTGGTCTGACCTATACCATAGTTCGGCCTGGTGGTCTGACGAATGAGGAAAATCCCCAAGAAGTTGTGATGTCTGTCGCTGACACATTGTTTGAAGGTAGGATACCAAGGACTAAAGTAGCGCAGACTTGTGTTGAGGCATTATTTCAACCAGCAGCCGCCAATAAAATTGTGGAAATTGTTGCTGAGCCTCAAGGGAAAGAAAAAACTTGGGAGGAACTTTTTGCCAATGTGACATGATCTCTACATTATGGAAACGGAGTTTTATTGAGTTGAGGAGTGGGGATTTTGGCTCGAAAATTGGCTCGCAAGCATTCTGCAAGAGGCAAAAAAAAGTCAGATTTCACTCTCAAGCGGGTGACAGTTGCGAGTTCTGTGGCTGCTGTGGCTCTGATCTTCTGGCTAATTAGTTGCCAAGCTATCCAAAGACAATCAGGTTATTTTTATTGGCAACATAGTCAAAAAGAGCTTTCGGAACCAAGGTCAGGTGTAGATTTACTCAAAGATACACTTTTGGCTCAGACTCCAACTAGTCCAGCAGATGTGATCATCCCACCATTAATGATGACTGGGGGCGATCCTTATATTCGTGCTTTGATGCGAACTATTTCGGCAAGTGAGTCAAATGAACCGAATCCCTACGCAGTACTTTATGGTGGTCAGCAGGTACATGACTTGAGTCATCATCCGCAGTTATGTGTAACGATAGTTACTGGGCCGAATCGGGGGAGATGTACTACCGCAGCTGGACGATATCAAATATTATACAAGACATGGGTAGAAAAGGCGGAACGGTATCACCCAAAACCGTCGCCTTTTTTGTTTTGGACTGGGTATAGTTTTGAACCTGAGTATCAAGATGCGATCGTCTATGCTTGGTTAAGCGATCGCCTTGCTTGGGGAGTAGATATTTCTAATCTCCTGCGTCAAGGAAAGCTCGACGAAGTATTGCGTTTACTTTCTGGTACTTGGACAAGTTTGGGATATGGCAAAGAAGATAACTCAATGACGCAATACTTACCAGAAATCTATCAGCGAATGCTTAAAGAAGAGCTACAGATAGCTAGTCAAAATTAATCCTTGGGGACTCTTGGGACTCTTGGGACTCTTGGGACTCTTGGAGGAAAAGAATTTTTGGCATCACAATTTGGTTTTGACCAAATTCGGCATAAACTAAGCACAACTCACGAAAAAACCCCAGGTTTTTGGGCTGGGGTTAGAATTATCAGGGTGCATCTAGTATTATTTCTACAGATCAATATCACCTTAATCCGGGAGAAACCGGAAAATTTTCGGGGATAAATTTTTATCTAGGGCAAAAATCGATCTAAAGCTGCCTTTAACTCTTCAATTTCCGCTTCGATGTTACCCTCTTTTGCCGCTCGACCAATACAATCAGTTAAATGTTCATCTAGAATCATTCGCGCTACTCGATCTAAAGCACCTCTAACAGCGGCAATCTGTACTAGTACATCAGGACAGGAACGGCTTTCTTGTACCATTGATTTGATGCCGCGAATGTGTCCTTCAATGCGAGATAGGCGATTAACTACCCGGCGGAGGGATTCTTCTGAGTGTACGTGATGATGACCTGCGCGATCGCTATGTGGGGAATCGTCCTCGTGGGAATGATGAGTGTGGATGTGGTCTACACTATCAGCGGGCGCTTTTTTGTGAGTTTTATTACTATCAATCAAACCTGCCTCTGCTTTAGTCTCAGAACCAGGAAATATTTCGTCTTTAGATCCAATCATCATTTACAGGCTATCAATATTAATAATCCTAGCTTAGATGACAACAAATCTACTTTGCTAGATTTCGCTGCTTTCTTTAGAGGTCGATCATCTAAAATCTAAACGGTGAGATCACAAGAGTCCTAAATCATCATGACAGACCTAGAGATTCGCACAAGCCATGTAAAAATTCCTCATGGCGATTTGGAAATAGATGCTTACTTGGCTGAACCTACGGGTCAGTTGTCCTTTCCTGGGGTAATAGTAATTCAAGAAATTTTTGGGGTCAATGCTCATATTCGTGAGGTGACAGAACGCATTGCTAAAGAAGGTTATGTAGCGATCGCACCTGCTATTTACCAACGCCTTGCACCTGGATATGAAGCTGGTTATACTCCAGAAGATATTCAAGAAGGCAGAAAATATAAGGAGCAAACAAAAGCAAACGAATTACTTGGCGATATCCAAGCCACCATTGATTATCTCAAGAACAAGAGAGAAGTTAAACCCGATGGTTTTGGTTGCATTGGTTTTTGTTTTGGTGGTCATGTTGCTTATTTAGCAGCAACTTTACCAGATATTAAGGCTACTGCTTCTTTCTATGGCGCAGGTATTACAACTATGACTCCCGGTGGTGGTGAACCAACTATTACTCGGACTAAAGATATTAAAGGGATAATTTATGCCTTCTTTGGCATGGCTGATGCTAGTATTCCCCCAGAACAAGTTGACCAGATTGAAGCCGAGTTAACAAAAAATCACATTCATCATCGTGTCTTTCGCTACGATGGAGTAGATCACGGTTTCTTTTGTGACCATCGTAGTAGTTATGATGCGAAAGCCGCTGAAGCAGCTTGGCAACAAGTTAAACAATTGTTTCAAATGAATCTCGTAATAGAGAATTAATGTTACTGAAAATGTGGTAAACCTTTTGCAAGTGTTTGCCACTGTTAAATAATGCTGAGTTACTCAGCCAGATCAACAGTTGTTGGTGGTATCTATATAATGATGCCACTGGCACAATAACAACAAACTAATTTAGATTGCAAGATGAAATCCAATTCAACTCCTTCTCCAGCAGAAAATCTATCCTTTTCTAGAGATGATTTCGCCAAAGCTCTAGAAGCGCAAAGTTACGGATTTGAGAAGGGACAAATAGTACGCGGTAAAGTCTATGAATACGCTAGTGATGGTGCATTTATAGATATAGGTGGTAAATCTCCGGCTTTTCTACCTGCCAGAGAAGCTTCGCTGCAAGGGATTACAGATTTGTCGGTGTTGTTACCTTTGCAGTCAGAACGGGATTTTTTAATTATCCGGGAACAAGATGCAGAAGGACAAGTCACTGTTTCTGTGAAGCAGTTAGAAATTAAGGAAAAGTGGGATAGACTCAACGAATTGCAAGATAGCAGTCAGTCAGTTCAAGTAAGAGTTAGTGGTGTAAATAAAGGTGGGGTGACTGTAGATGTTGAAGGATTGCGGGGGTTCATTCCGCGATCGCATTTGCTCGATCGCAACAACCTCGAAGACTTAATCGGTCAAGCTCTAACCGCTACTTTTATCGAACTAGATCAAAGTCGTGGTAAACTCGTACTCTCCCAACGTTTAGCTAGTCAATCTGCCCGATTCAGCGAAATAGAATTGACTCAACTTGTAGAAGGAACAATTAGTAGTATTAAACCCTTTGGTCTGTTTGTAGACTTAGGCGGAACTAGTGGTTTACTACACATTAAACAAATTAGCCAAAACTACATTGAATCTTTAACCAATTTATTCCAAGTAGGTCAACCAATTAAAGCAGTAGTTGTGAATTTGGATGAAGGCAAAAGCCGCATTTCTCTTTCTACCAAAGTCTTAGAAAACTATCCCGGAGAAATGTTAGAAAATATGGCAGAAGTTATGGAATCAGCAGAAGCCCGTGCCCAAAGAGCCAGAAAAAATTTATTAGGTAGTTAATCTAGTAAGTGGTTGGTTGGTTTATAGTTGAGCTTTTCCGAGCAACCACTATTTAATAAACCAAGATTTTTTCTTTGCACCAAAGCGCAAAACTAATTTGAGCCCTCGGAGTTAAAGTCTCCAGGTAAAAAATTTTGCTCTTAACTTAGAGCAACCGAATTTAGCCGTGCGGTAAGTTGAAAATTTAAAATCTAAAATGCCGCAGCTATGAGCCAGGAATCACAAATCCTGGCTAATTACTCATTTTATTTGGGAAAATCTCAACAATTAAACCAGCAATAATAAATTAATTCTTAATTTTTTCAGTTGATTATTAAAATTGTTTCCCAATTAAACCCAATTTTCCAAATTTGATCTAACATCATAACTTGGTTATACTAATTCGCCTGATTCTTGAAAGGAAAGTTTTCCCTGTCATAACCCCACAATTTTCACAAGCTCCTTACCGCGAATTAGTATTTCTTTCAGTGCGACTTGAGTGAATTTAAAACTCACCAAATCGCCAGTTATTCCCTGCCTAAATTTAGGCGCTACTGCACTGACAGCAGCGGGAAAGTTATATTGCAGTGTCAAACAAACATTGAATTACATTGAAAAAGGTAGAGCAATCATGGCTGATACTCGTTTAAGACTAGAAGATATTTTCGATCCCAATTACTATCGCCAGCAAAATCCAGACTTAGCAGGGTTAAGCGATCAACAAGCATTACAGCATTTCCGACTATACGGCTTACAAGGAGGTAGAAGGTTCTCGCAATTTTTTGACTTAGCTTTTTTTGAAGCAAATAATCCCACTTTAGCCAGTGGCATTAATAGTATAGCCTTACAAAACTTTTTCGATATTGGGCTTCCTGCCGGAGTAGAATTTTCACCTAATTTCGATCTCAATTACTATCGAAGTGCTAACCCAGATTTAGCAAGCTTAGACAACAACCAATTATTTAAGCAGTTTCTTACTTCTGGGCTAAATGAAGGACGGAATTTTAACCCGCTAATTGATATCAATTATTATCGGGCAGCTAACCCAGATTTAGCCGGATTAAGCAATCGAGATTTGTTCACTCACTTTATTAGCGCTGGTATAGGAGAAGGAAGACCTTCTTTACCGTTATTTGATTTCGATTTTTATGTACAGAATAACGGTGATTTATTTGCTGATAATTCTTTTTTAAGAGATCCAGAATCTATAGATGGTGCATTCATAACTAGTCAGGAAATCATCAACCATTTTTTGAGCAATGGTTTAAATGAAAGACGAAAATTCAGTCCATTTTTTGATGTTAATACCTACCTAAATAGTAATCCAGACTTGCTTGCAGCAGGTTTAACTGGGCGACAAGCTTACGATCATTTTAGAACTACTGGAGTCAATGAGGGCAGACGTTTTTCCCAATATTTTGATACGAATTATTATTTGGGAAATAACCCCGATTTACGGGCGGCTGGATTGACACCAGGACAAGCATTCAATCACTTCGTAAATTTTGGTATTAATGAAGGTCGTCGCCCATCAGTGTTATTCGATCCTATTTATTATGTAACGAATAATCCTGATGTCGCAGCAACTCAACCTTCTTTTGCCAAAGCATTTGCAGACTTTCAAACTAGTTTTGAAGTCACTCCAGGTAGTCCAGATCCAGGGCCGGGTTTACCTCGTTCTTCTTCTTTGTGGTTCGATCCAGTTTCGATCGCATCTCTATTAATACCAAGTCCAGGGGAAGAAGAACAACCCTTAAATGATTGGCTAAGAAATGCCACCAAATGGCAAAATATCCCCGTAGGCGGCACATTAACCTACAGCTTTGTCACCACAGCTAGCGCACCTCTATATGAAGGCCCAGAATCTGGAGTTAGGGAAGTAACACCAGAAGTTAAAAACAATGTTCGCAACATTATGCGGACTCTTTCACAATATATTCCCATTAATTTTGTCGAAGTTCCTGATAGACCGCCTAACGTTGGTAGAATCCGAATCATGTTTTCTAACGGGCCAGCAGGTTTATCTCTTGATGGAAATGTGTATGCCTATGTTGCCGAGTTACCTTCCGACGCACCTGGTACAGGTCGTGCAGGAGATATACATTTAAATCCCGATCGCAGTTTAGTCGATTTTAACGCTGGCCCTGGCAGTTTTGCTTACACAGTTTTACTCCACGAAATAGGTCATGCTTTAGGTCTAAAACATCCTTTCCAGGGATTATATCAACTTCCCCCAGGAAAAGATAACAATACAAATACTGTAATGACCTATAACATTTTTGCTCCCAACTATAACGGTTCTTACAACATTACGCCAATGGCCTATGATATTCGTGCTTTACAGTATTTATATGGCACAGCTAATTACAACCAAGGCGACACAGTTTATACCTTTGATATCAACAACTTCATAGGCCCAAATCAAAGGGATGGGAGAAACAGTTTCAAACAAACAATTTGGGATAGTGGCGGTACTGATACCCTTAACTTTGCCGCTTTACCAGCAATTCAAGGTGGCTATTATTTCAACATGAATGAAGGCGGACAAAATACCACCCAATTTGCCCTGAATGGTTCTACTTATTCAATTCCTAATCCTAATAGTACTACCTCTAACCCTCTACCAGATATTCCAGTACTTACTGACAGTTTCGGTACCACAATTGCTTTTGGAACACTAATTGAAAACCTCTTTGGTTCACAAGGAGACGATGAAATTATAGGTAATAATTTGCCTAACATTATTGCAGGTGGGGCAGGTAATGATAGTATCACTGGTGGCCCCGGTGCAGATATTTTAGTTGGTGGTGATGGCAGTGATGTATTTATTTTTGCTTTAGGAGATGGCAGCAAAAATCCCGCAACAACAAACGTAATTAATGACTTCCAACCAGGCGTAGATAAGATTGGTTTAAGCTTAGGTTTACCATCATCATCAATAGCTATTACTCAAGGAACAGATGCAAATGCTGCTAATACCTTGATTTGGGTTCCTAGCACAGGTGAATACTTAGCAATTTTGCGAAATGTTCCCGCATCTTCAGTAAGCTTTGCTGATTTAATTCCTGTTTAATAGTTAAATTCTCTAGGTGCATCTCAGATTTTTTTGCTGTGTTTTTTGATTTTAAAAACCAGTGATTTACTTTTCTTTTCACCTTCTAATCATTCAGTATTTACCAAGGAAATCACAACATGGCTACCACAACTTTGCCATTAAGTTTAACGGACTTATACGACGAGAATTTCTATCGGGCTAGATATCCAGAATTAAATACTTTAAGCAGTCGAGAACTGTATCAACATTTGTTAACTGTTGGGCTTACAGAAGGTCGGGATTTTTCACCTTATTTTGATTTAAGATTTTATAAAATTAGTAATCCAGCGTTAGCAAATCTCAACAATCGCCAATTAATTGATGATTTTCTAACTCGTGGAATTGATGCAGGATTGAAGTTTTCTCCCTTCTTTGACTTGGAAGTTTATCGCGCTAGCAATCAAGACATAGCCCCATTAAACAACAGAGAATTATTCATACATTTTCGTGACTCAGGCGTAAATGAAGCGCGTAAGTCTACCCTAATTTTTGACCCCAATTTTTACCGTTATGCCAACGCTGACTTATCACAATTAAATAACAAACAAGCATTTTATCATGTTCAAACTAGTGGGATTGAACAAGGTCGAGAATTTTCTCCCTTCTTCGACCTCTCTTTCTTTCGCGCCGCTAATCAAGATAATTCAAATATTGCCAATGCACCAAACAACAGAGTATTACTCGAACAATTTTTTCTGACTGGACTACCCGCAAGTCGAAGATTTTCACCTTTTGTAGATTTAAGTTACTACAAAAGCCGCAATGCTGACTTAGTAAATCTCACCAACACTCAGCTACTAACTCATTTAGAAAATGTGGGGATTTTCCAAGGGCGGGCTTTTTCCCCTGTAGTAGATTTGAATTTTTACCGCACTAGCAACCAAGATTTATTAACACTGAACAACAAAGAATTATTTGAACATTTGCAAGTTTCAGGGTTAAATGAAGGTCGTTCTTTTTCGCCAGTAGTTGACTTAAACTCCTATCGGAATACTGACCCCAGATTTCAAAGTATCAACAACAGAGAATTGTTTGAAAATTTCCAACTTTCTGGTTTGTCTGGAGGAGTAGCTTTATCCAACTTATTAGACTTAGGCTTTTACAGAAAGGCTAACTCTGATTTGGCTGGGTTGACTGACGCGCAATTACTCGAACATTTCCAAAATAATGGTTTACAGGAAGGACGCAGATTTTCACCTTACTTTGATGTTAATTATTACGTCAATAATAACCCAGACTTACTTGCGGCTGGATTTGACACAAACAAAAGCCGAGCTTTTGAACATTTCCTGACATTTGGCTTAGAAGAAAACCGCCCCTTTTCTCAGTTTTTTGACCTGAATTATTACAGAAGTAACAATTCTGATTTAAGGAGGTTAACACCAGGGCAAGCATTTCGACATTTTATCGACTATGGAATTAAAGAAGGTCGTCGTCCTTCTGTGATGTTTGATCCCGTTTACTATATTGCTAATAACCCTGATTTAGCTGCTAGAAATCTGACATTTGAAGAAGGTTTTGAAGATTTCCAAACCAGCGGGTTCACTTTAGCACGTCCAGCATCAATTGTCTTTCAACCAAACGCCATTGCTTCTTTAATTGCTCCCAGATTTAGGGTTCCTCTAAATAGTGAAGGTCAGGAAGGGGGCTTACCTGAATGGCTGTTAACGGCAGCTAAATGGCGAAATATTCCCACTAGGGGAACTCTTACTTACAGCTTTGTTTCTACCCCTAACGCCTTTTTATATGAAGGTCTTGAAAGAGGTGTCAGTGAAGTAACTCCGACAATTAAAGTCAGAATTCGCCAAGTTATGCAAGAGTATGGCAAAGTTATGGGCATTAATTTGGAGGAAGTTCCTGACAGACCGCCTAATGCGGGTCGAATCAGAATTATGTTTTCTCAAGGGTCGCCTAACCCGGAAATAGTAACACTTAATGGTATTGGTACTTATGGCTATGCCTATGGGCCTACAGATTTTGCTGGTACTGGTCTACCTGGTGACATACATTTGGACTCTAGCAAAGTACTTGAATTTGAAGGAGCGGCTCCGGGCAATTTGGCTTATGAAGCTTTGCTCTTTTTAGTGGGTGCTGCTTTAGGTTTGGAACAGCCTCAGCGACAAAGAGACCCAAACGATTTTGAGCCAACCCTTGCCCTGGCAAGAGATAACAATACCAACACGGTAATGACTTACAATGCTTTACCTAATGTTAATTACACTGGTTTATATGCTTCTACACCGATGCCTGATGATATTCGGGCATTACAGTATCTCTATGGAGCCAGTAATTTTAATAACGGGGATAATGTTTACAGGGTTGATAACAATAACCTCTTGCAAAAGAGAACAATTTGGGATGCAGGTGGAATCGATACCTTAGATTTTTCTGGGTTGAGTGCTTTGCCAGAAAGTGTTCGTGTTCGTAACTTAGACTATTACTTTGATATGAATGAGGGAGGACAGAACACGGCACAATTTGCCCTACCACAATATATTTTCACTACTACAGGAGCAACCTATTCTTTTGCTAGTCCTGATAGTACCCCAGAGAATCCACTTCCTCCAACTGTTTACAGAACTACTAGTTACACCACAAGCATTGCTTTTGGAACCGAAATTGAAAACTTAGTTGGTTCGCAAGGTAATGATGAAATTCTGGGTAATAGAATGGCTAACAATATTATTGGCGGGCCAGGAAATGACAGGATTGCAGGTGCCAGAGGAGGAGATTTACTTACTGGTGGTTCAGGAGTAGATACTTTTGTATTTGCTCGTTTCGATGGTGGAGAAAATGCTGCAACAGCTGATGTAGTTACTGATTTTAATGTAGCTGAAGATAAGATTTCTTTGGCTTTAGTTCCTGTGTTTGATGCGCCACCATTACCACCAGAATCTTTGGCTACACCTCTTCAAGTTGTTGCTGATTCCAACAACCCTAATTCGAGATTTATCCAAATTAATGGACAAACTTTAGCTATATTGACTCAGGGTACAGGTGCTAATGCCAATGATACTATTCTGCAACTTTTAGGTAGTAATGAATTCTTAGCTGTGATTAAAAATACTGCTGTTAGTGTTTTTAATAACAACAGTTTCCAACTGGAAGTAGCGCTGACAGTTCCGGGGTTTTAGTTATTACTGTAGGGTGGGGAAAAAGTTGTCTTACACTCAAATCTTGCACGAGGGGAGGTGGAACCTCCCAGATACTCGTTCCCAGGTTGAACCTGGGAACGAAGAATAAAATCAATTTTTTGGCGGGTTTTTGATGTTCAATGGGATGTTAGTGCTAAATTTTCCCTTGCTTTTTGATTTTTTGTACTTGTTTAGGTGCGCCCATTTGTTCATAAATTTGAATGGCTGTTTGGAAGTTTCTGTTACTCTTTTCAATTTCACCGATTTTTTGATAGGTGCGGGCTAGTTCATAGTAAGCGTCGGCTAGGTCTTTTTTAGCTGTTATTGTTTGCAAAATGTCGATCGCTCTTGTATGCTTTTCTAACGCTTCTTCATACTTACCTTGATTGCGACTCACCATTGCTAAACCAGTGATTATTTGACCCTGCACTTGCTTATACTTACTGCCTTCTGCATAAGTTAAGGCGCGGTTAAACATGGTTAATGCTTGTTCATTTCGTCCTAGATTAGTATTAATCATCCCCATAGCAAAAAAGCTGTGTACTTGACTCCATGAACCCAGCATTATCTCTGGAAGTTTCTGATAAGCTTGGTAACTTTTTTCTAGTAATTCCAAAGCTTTCTGTTGCTCAGCTTCTGACTGGCTATAAGAATATAATAAACCTATATTAAACTGAGACAATATGGCAAATATATGCCAATTTGTATTTTCTGCTAAACTAATAACTTCTTCGTAAGATTGAATTGCTGCTTCAACTTCCCTGAGAGATTCTTTACAAGAACTAATTGTAAATATAGTGCCTATATTATATCTTTCTAGTTCATGTTTAATCTTAGGATCGAAATTGTCTTTGTCAAGAGAATCGCTATATTTTTTTGCCATTAAAATACATTTTTGGTAGTATTCAATGGCAGTCCGAATATCACCCATTTGCTGGTAAAATCCGCCGATATGACCAGGAAGCAGGGTTAAATAATAGTCATTATCAAGTTTATCTGTAATTGCCAGAACTACAGAAAGAATGTGTTGGACTAAGCCTAATCTCCCAAAGGAAATAGTTAGTTCTTCTGGTTCTCCTTGATAATTTAATTTGTACTTTCTTTTTTTCAAAAGTACTTCGCAAGCTAAGTCAAATTCTCCAATATCAATATAATGATAATAAGCTTCCAAAGCTTTGATTGCATCTTCTGTAGTATCTACGGTTTCTACACTTTGCGTCCAAAATTCGGCGGCTTTTATATTGACAGTTTTCCAATCTTCAGTGGCTTTAAGCCTTGTCCTCGCTTCCGCACGAATTACTGGGTGTAACCAATATTCTCCCTTGAGGAATTCTACCAAAGATCGATCGCGCAAAGACTTCACAACTCGAATCCTTTGCGACTCTGGAATATCCCAAAGCAAACACATCATCGCATCCCGATGTAGAGAACGTACATCTTGATAACGAAAACATCCCAAACGGCAAAGCAACTTATAAGCATCTAGATCGACTTCTTGCAACCGCTTAAATTGACTAACAACCAAATCTTGTAAATCTGACTCAATTAACAAATTCTTCTGATTTGCTTGCCAGTAACTTTCCATATCACCTGACCAATCAGTTTGAATCACACCACTCAAGATGTGCATCGCTTTAGCATTTCCGCCATAAGCTTGGTGCATCGCCGACAATACATCAGAATGAACCTCTATCCCCCGATTTATAAAAAACTGTTTCCAGACCGATAATTTTAATCCTTCTAATCGATAATCCTGAAAAGTGACAGCAGATTCCCCAAGTCTTTCCCGACTGGTAATTAAAGTTACACAGTTTCCGGCTGGATCGGCTAACACGCGGAATAATTCTACATAGTCTCGATGAGCAGGAATCAATCTCCCATGTTTATCTAAAGCAGGTTCTAAATTATCAATCAACACTCCTACCCGACGATTTGGATCGCGTAACTTTTGCCGCAATAACTCCAGCGTCACCCCAAAATCTTCTCTCGGTTCCTCCTGAAAGTGTCGCCTTAGCCATTCCTCAACTATACTTTTGGCATTGGTAGTGATGATTTCTGCCTCTTTCGCCATCCACACTTCCAGAATTGGGTCAAAATTCTGAGTGGTGAAATATTCCCAAGACAACAAAGACTTACCCACGCCACCCTTACCATAAACCAAAATAATTTTCGCCCCTTGTTGGACAAAAGCATTTATGTCGGCAATTTCCCTGTTTCGTCCCATGAAATTGGGGTTATGAACTGGGATAGGTTTCGGTTCGGGATCTACAGGTTCATCATCTAATGGTGGTATTTCCCGTTTCCATTGTCGTTGCCTTTCCCACTCCCGTTCCACCGCCGCCTGAAGGTTTATCTTACTGACAGGTTCTGCCAAAACTTCACTCAGCAGTTTCCATAACTTAGAACCAATATCTTGTCTGATGTAGGTCAAGGTATAGCCAGATTCTTTGGCAATCTCAGCATAACTTTGCCTTAACCAAGCTCCCTTGAATACTAGCCTTTCCACGTCCTTTAAACGCCTTTTATTTTTAGCCAACACTGCTCGATCGACAATTTTTAGTGCTGCTTCTACATCCATGAGAGCTAATTTATGATTAATTCCTACTGGTTCATTCATAGTATAACCTGACTTTTCCTGACTTTTTCCTACTATCACCTGAAACCTCCTGAGCTTTCCTGAGCTTTTCTGTTTTTTTCTTACTTAAACTGAGGTAAGCAAACTACCTACTTTTTCCTTATCGACAAATCTTTGAATTTCTACGAAACTATATTTATCAGGTGGAAGCGCAGTTTTCGGGACTTTACTAGATATGGATAAAAAATTATCTTCTCGGTTGAGATTGTATTTTAATGATTGCCAAAAATTACAGCATTGCCGAAAACCTTAATGCTTGTAATCCAGGTATAACAAGGATTATAGGCATATAATCCAGGCAGATAATACTAAATCAATAGGTGGCATTTGCTGAATTAATTGCCATGTCTAATCCAGAATAGATAAGTATTAAATCAAGGATTGAATTAGGTAATTAACCATTGTTGAAATCAACAGATGGCTAAATTTATCACTCGCTATTCGTTAGGATAATAATCAGTGGTTGACTTGGAAAAATCTACAAAAATTTTTCTCCCTTAAGTAAAGCAAATATAAACTTATTGGCGAAAAAAGTGTCCAAGTTAGGTGAGTGTAGTCCTCCGGGAAGTTCCCTGGTAAAAGTTTTCATTTTTGGTGCCTACTGTCAATATCTGAGTCAGATTAAAAAGTTAAATCACACAAAGGGGCGATCGCACCCAAATTAATTTTCCCTAAATCTTAGTGCAATTTGTAACTTTAATGCTGAGGGGCAATACCATGCAGGTTCAAGCTAATACTATTCCAAATGTAACTACTGCCGTTAACACCAATAGTCCGGAACTCTCACTCCCACAGTCGGGGTCAAACTTACAGGAAATTCTCCTTGATGAACTTTCCCAAAAAGTTGGTTACAACTCCCAAAGTGTACTCGGAGTTGCAACCAGAATTGCCACAGAAGTAGAACGGATGTGCTACAAAAGTGCTCGCATCCAAACTTCTGGAGAAGTTTACACTTGGCAACTGATATTGGGACGTAATAGATTACACAAGTGCTTGTCTTACCACCAGAAAGGCCCAAAACAGGGACGTATTGAACTGCATAGCAATTTAACTGCTATGATTTATCGTTACGTAGCGCCGTCTCAATCTCAGTTGGGTTTCCAAGGTCGGAAAAATCTGATTGACGATTTTTTGCAAGAGTTTTACGCTGCTTCGCTTGCTGCTTTTCGTCGGGAATACGAGTTACCCAATTTTCAACTCCGCACCAAGCTAGAGTTAGCAGAGTATTTGGCGTTTACAGAAAATTATGCCAAGCGCCGCATTACCTTACCAAATGGTACCAGTCAACAATTGATTGTGTTGCGGGTGCAGGCTTTTGTCAAACGTCAACCTGCGGAAACTTCTGTTGATATTGAACAAGCGGTAGAAACTCCCAAAGGAGAGTACGATCAACAAAGTGGTTGGTCTGCTTCTACAATGCAGCAAGTGCGATCGCAAATGATGATGGAAACAGTCGATCCTACTGAGGGGATGTTGCGCGATCGAATCATCACAGAACTCCTAGACTATTTAGAATCTCAAGGTCAAACGGACTGTGTAAACTACCTAGTCTTAAAACTCCAAGACTATTCTGCTCCAGATATTGACGAGATTCTCAAATTAACTCCTCGCGAACGAGATTATCTACAACAACGCTTTAAGTATCATGTGGATAAGTTCGCCCGTGCATCCCACTGGAAACTAGTCCATCAGTGGTTAGGCGCAGACTTAGATCAAAAATTGGGAATGTCCTCTCAACAATGGGAAGAATTTTCAAAACATCTTTCGCCCGATCTTGAGAAATTGTTGCAACTCAAAAAAGTCAACAAATTTGATGAGGAAATTGCCAAAGATTTAGAATGTTCTCTCAAACAGGTACAAAAGCAATGGATGGATCTCTTAGAACTCGCCTGGAAATATCGTAACTGGGACGGTCAAAAATTACCAGGCAAAAAATCTAATCTCCGTTCCGTTAAAAATTCCACAAAAGTTAGGAACATTTCTGATAATTCCCTTTTGCCTTTAGCAGTTTCATAGTGAGGAAAGGCTCCGGGTACAGGGATAAGGGGAACGATCTTGCATCCTGTGAGGTAGAACCTCCTTTCATCTCGTTCCCAGGTTCAACCTGGGAACGAAAAACCGAGGCTCTGCCTCTAGGTGCAAGATCTGAGTTCTGCCTTTTGCCTTCTGCCCTGAAGTCTTTCCATCTCGTTCCCAGGTTCAACCTGGGAACGAAAAACCGAGGCTCTGCCTCTAGGTGCAAGATCTGAGTTCTGCCTTTTGCCTTCTGCCCTGAAGTCATTCTTCTAAACTTTACTTAATAATTGACTAATCATGCGATTTGCTTGGGATTCGTAACTACCACCGAACAAATTAAAGTGATTAATAATGTGGTAGAGATTGTATAAAGTTTGGCGTAATTCATAGCCGGAATCTAAAGGCCAAACTTCGTTATAACCATGATAAAAACTAGCAGGAAATCTGCCGAATAATTCGGTCATGGCGATATCGACTTCGCGATCGCCATAATAAGTCGCCGGATCAAAAATCACAGGTTCACCTGCTGCTGTAACAGAAGCATTTCCTGACCATAAATCCCCATGCACTAAAGATGGTTGGGGATGATGATTTGCTAATAATTTAGGAATCGCTTTAATTAAACTTTCTCCTTGGCTAAATTGCCCTCCTCGGCGTTTAGCTAATTTCAATTGATAACCAATGCGATGTTGGGCAAAAAACTCTACCCAATCTGATGTCCAAGTGTTAATTTGTGGTGTAGAACCAATGGTATTATTTCTCTCCCAACCAAAACCAGATCCCCGACTTCTTAGAGAAGTCGGGGATCTCAAGTGCATTGCTGCTAATTTTCGCCCCATTTCTTGCCAAGCATTATTTCCACCACTGCGCCCTAATTCTAAATATTCTTGCACGATGTAAGCTGAATTATTAGTTGTACCGTAACAAATTGGTTGCGGTACTCGAATAGTTTTAGTTGACCACATTTCTTTTAATCCCAAAGCTTCCGCAGCAAACATATCAACTTGGTCAGCTTGGTTTAGTTTGACAAAATAAGTGCGATCGCTATTCCCGATCGCATACCCTTGATTAATACAACCACCACCCACAGAACGGCGGTTTTCTATGACAAATTTCTCGCCTGTTACTTCGCTAATATGTTCAGAAATTGCAGTCCACATAACTAAAGAATATTTATTTCACGCTCATTACAATGCACAGGAATTCTCGGAACTCTAGGGGGAGTAAAATTCAAACCTCAAAACTCTTTCCCTAACTTAAAACTTAAAACTCAAAACTCAAAACTCCCCCAATCCCCTTTATTCCGGTTTAACTATTACTATTCCATAAGCTTCTGGAGATAGAAAACTGTTAGCAGTAAATTGCAATTCTTCCTCATCAACTGCTTGAATTCTGGCTGGATAATTCAGCATTGGAGCTAAATCTTTGACCATTGATTGATAGTAACCATACATTCCAGCCCGATCGCTCGGAGTTTCAGAAGCAAACACAAATCGATTTGCTACTTGAGTTCGCACGCGAGAAATTTCGGCTTGAGTTACAGGTTCTTTTTGTAATTTGCGAATATGTTCTGCGATCGCTAATTCCGCCGCTTCTATATTTTCCACTGGTAAATTAGCTGAAATTTGAAAAATTCCTTGTAAACTGTGAGTTAAATTGCTCGCAGAAATCTGCGTTACCAAATGTTTCTCTTCCCGCAAATCTCGCACTAATCTAGAACTACGTCCTTGTCCTAAAATTGCTGCCAAAACATCTATTGGATAAGTTTGGGCTAATTGCGTCATTCCCGGTACTCGCCACATCATAATTAATCTGGCTTGCTGTAAACTTTCATCCACATATTCCCGTCTCACAACTTCCGTAAAAGGTGCTTCCGGTTGCCATTTAGGGCTAGCAAAACTCTCAGGAATAGAACTTAAGTTTGAGCGAGTTTTAGTAAAACCTTCGACAACAATTTCGATTAATTGTTCTACTGGTAAATTACCCACCACTGCCGCTGTGATTGACTGAGGTTGATACCAACCAAAGTGAAAATCTCGCATTTGTTGCGGTGTGAGAGATTCGATCACTGATGTTGGCCCTAATACTGGACGACGGTAAGGTAATTGATTGAAAGCTGTTTCGATCGATCTCTGATAAGTACGCCGACGCGGGTTATCTTCTGCACGGCGAATTTCTTCTAAAACTACCAATCTTTCTCGCTCAAATGCTTCATCAGGAATACTAGGATTCAACACCACATCAATTTGTAAAGGTGCTAAATCTGCAAAATCTTTGGGCGCAGTTGTCATGTAAAACTGAGTATAATCCTGACTGGTAGCAGCGTTAGTGACAGCACCTCTCTCTTCAACTAAACGCTCAAATTCGCCACTGGCTAAATTTTCGGTTCCCTTAAAAACCATGTGTTCTAAAAAGTGAGCCATGCCATTAATTTGATCTGACTCTACCGCAGAACCAACATTTAACCAGATACTCAAATTTACAGCTTCGATCGGCATTTGTTCGGCAACGATCGTTAGCCCATTAGGTAACTGATATACAGTGGGGGCATTAAGAGGAGGAGACTTGAGCAAAATCGAGGTCATCAAACGTAGGGATTAGTAACACTTCCTTCATCTTAACTAGAGAGTAGAGAACGGGGAACAGCTAATATTGGAAATTACTACATCGTTTAAATTATAATAATAAATGTAAATAAAAGTAAACTTCTATGAAAAATCATAACCATAACAAAGTAATTGTTATCGGTGCGGGAATTGGTGGTTTAACCGCCGCCGCCTTACTTGCTCATCGGGGCTACCAAGTTTTAGTCTTAGATCAAGCCTTAGTTCCCGGAGGATGCGCTTCCACTTTTCAACGTCGCGGTTTTACCTTTGATGTTGGCGCTACTCAAGTCGCTGGGTTAGAACCGGGAGGCATTCATCACAAAATATTCTCAGAATTAGAAATAGATTTGCCAGAGGCGACATTTTGCGATCCTGCTTGTGCGGTGTTTTTGCCTGGGGAAACTGAACCGATTAATGTCTGGCGAGATCCGCAAAAATGGCTTGCAGAACGTCAGCGACAGTTTCCCGGAAGCGAACCATTTTGGCAGTTATTGAATAATTTATTTCGTTATAGTTGGGCGTTTCAATCTCGCGATCCAGTTTTACCACCGCGTAATTTATGGGATTTATGGCAATTAACTAAAGCAGTTCGACCCGATACTTTATTAACTTTACCTCACACTTTCTCGACGGTGGGAAATGCCTTACGTTATTTTGGTTTGGCGGAAAATCTGCGGTTACGGACTTTTTTAGATTTACAGTTAAAGCTTTATTCCCAAGTGGATGCGGAGGAAACAGCTTTGCTTTATGCGGCGACTGCCTTGGGTGTAAGCCAAGCACCACAGGGATTGTATCACTTAAAGGGTAGTATGCAGGTGTTGAGCGATCGCCTAGTCACTACCTTAGAACGAGATGGCGGAAAATTATTAATGCGCCACACAGTAAAACAAATTTTCACAGAAAATGGCAAAGCTACAGCCGTTCAAATTTACAATCAAAAAACTGGAGAAACTTGGACTGAAACAGCAGATCACATAATTGCCAATGTCACCGTCCAAAACCTAGTTCAATTATTAGGAGAAACAGCACCCAAAGGATACCGTTATCGCGTAGACAAACTACCACCCGCATCTGGCGCATTTGTGCTGTATTTAGGAGTAGATGAAACAGCTATTCCAAGAGAATGTCCACCCCATTTACAATTTTTCTACGATTACTCAGGACCGATCGGAGAAAATAATTCCCTGTTTGTTTCCGTCAGTCGTCCGGGAGATGGACGTGCCCCCGAAGGTAAAGCCACAATTACAGCTTCCTCGTTTACAGATACCAGAATTTGGTGGAATTGCCCAGACTATGAAACCTTAAAAAGTAAATACACCCAAGAAGCTCTCTTCAAACTGGGTCAATATTTCCACCTCACCCGCGAAACAATTCTCCACACCGAAGCCGCCACACCCCGCACTTTTGCTCGTTTTACAGGACGCGATCGAGGAGTAGTCGGCGGTATCGGTCAACGTATCCCCACTTTTGGCCCCTTCGGATTTGCCAATCGTACACCAATTAACCATCTCTGGTTAGTCGGTGACTCCACCCATCCAGGGGAAGGAACTGCTGGTGTTTCCTATTCGGCGCTCACCGTCGTCAGACAAATTGAACAAGGTAGTCGATCGAGTTTTGAGTTTTGAGTTTGTGTTGGCAATTCATGAATTACCCCTACTGAGTTTTAATTAGGGACAATTCATGAATTGTCCCCCTTCGGCTTCTCGCTCACGTCGAAGTCTTGTCCCTTTATCTGCATGAATCCCCCTTAAATCTGCGATTATCATCCCATGAAATTCTTACTCTGTCTACATCCTGGGCAATTCTTTCTCAAACAAACCAACTGTATTTCCATCCCGGAAAACTTCTTCATCTTGAGCAAGTTTGCTGAGGAATAAGCAAGAATTTGGCTATTTAGTCAACCTCTAATCTAAGGGCTAGTAGGCGGGACACTAAACTCCGTTGGTGGCGAAGCTTCTGGAGCAATGGGAGTTTGTTCCACTGGGGGGGCAAAGTATTCAGGGCTTGGGGGTGCTGGGGGATTTAAGATATTTTGCCAGACTTCGATTTGTGCTTTTGCTTCTGGGTAAGCACTAGTCCCAGCCGGAATACTTCTGGCAATAGAAATTGCCCCTGGCAAATCATAATTTGCCCGATCTTGCGCGAGTGATAGAATTTGGTAACTCCATTGATTCATGGCTGTTTCCGCTTCCGATCGCATTGCCGAACTTCGGGGAATACTCCTTAACAATCCAATTGCCGATACTAAAGAATCTGGCGTACCAGCAGTTGCCAACTGTTGCGCTTGTTGCCAATTCTGTTGCGCTCTGGCTTGCCCTTGCCACTCTTGAATTGCCGACTGTGCCTGATTAGACAAAGCCCTACCTGGTTTAATTTGTTGAGCAGTATTAATTGCGGCGGCGAAATTACCGGAGTTAGCTAATTGTCTTGCCTGATCTAAATATGGCTGGTCTTCAATTCGTTGAATTTGAGCCGTCCATCGCGAAATTTTACTTTGAGCTTCGGAATACAGCGCCCGACCTTTGCTAATTTTAGCAGCTTCATTAACGGCGGCTGCCAAAGAAGTGCCATCTCCCAATTTGGCTACTTGCTCAGCACGACTCAACAGGGGACGATCTTCAATTGTTTGAATCTGAGCTTCCCATGCGGCAATTTGTTGTTTTGCTTCTCTTGCTCTGGGATTATTCTCTGGAATTTGTTGTGCTTCTCTAATGGCTGCCTGGAAGTCATTAACTGTGCCCATACTTGCTAGCTGACGGGCTTTATCTAATTTTGCTACGTCTTGTTGTTCTTGTTGCCAACGCAATAACCAATCTTGAGCTTTATTATACAAAGGTCGATTGGGGCTAATCCTTTGCACTTGGTTAATTGCCGCATCTAAACTACCTACTGTCCCATCAGCCGCTAAAGCTAAAGCTTGTGCCAAGTTAGTGAAGTCTTCTATATCACCCTGCAAGTTGATAATCGAGGGAATTTGCCGGACTATAGACAATGCTCCATCGACATCTTGATTATCCAGCTGGGTTTGCGCTAAATCCAGCATTTTCCGCCCAAATTCCAATATTGTAGTTTTAGATGCTTCAAAAAGATAGCTTTTTGAACTGATTCCTTGGGCTATTTTTATCGCTTCTAACAGGTTTTTTACACCGCCTGCGCGTGCCAATCTGCGAGCTTTGGTTAAGTTTTCGCCGTCTTCTCTGGCTGAGGCAATAATTTGGGTAAGTTCTTCATATTTTGTGGTTTCCCAATATCTGTTGCCGATGTAGAGTAAGCGTACTGCTTCCCGGAAGGCTTGAGTCCAATTTTCTTTACGTACCTGTGCTTCAGCGGCTCGATAGTAACCTTCTGCTTTTGTCCAAATCGCACGCCAACGCTCAATGCGTTTTTCTACTAGCGTATAAGCGGGAACATCACTGGGGATTTTTTTCGCTGTGGCGATCGCTTCATCTAATTTACCAGCTAGAAAAGACTGATCTGCTAAATTTAAAACTTCTTGCGACCATCCTTTGATCAGTGAGTTTGCTTCATCCCGCAATGGGTGCTCTTCTGGTAGAGTTTTCACCAGGGAAATTGCTTCGAGCAAGCTATTTACTGTCTGCTTATTCGCTAATATTTCCGCGCAGGAAATTCGCTCACTCGCTGAAGCTGTCATTAAGTTAATTGACGAGCAGTTGGGCTGTGCTGGCAGCGTTAACAACAAACTTACTGCCAGTGTTCCCACTCCGCCTGCGCTAACTGTTGCTAAGGCTACCCAGAATTGCCACTGTCCTGTTAACTGTAACACCGCCAGAGGCATTTTTATCTGCACTTGTTTTAACTTTTTACTGATTCGCCTGAGTTTACCATTTTTGGGAGCTTCACTTGCTGTGACTGGCGCTTCATATTGGTTGCTCTCTGGTGAAACGTTCGGCTCTTGGCTCACGTCGAAGCCTGAAGCGTTCACTTTTAATTTTTCTTGCAGCGTGCCATTAGGCGTAACAGTATTATTTGGAATCAGAGGTGGAATTGGCGATCGATTTTTATTTCCCTGCTCAGAACCTTTCATCGACAACCATTGCTTTGGACTTCCCCGTTCTCTCATAGCTCACACCAAAATAATCGTGCATTAGACCAGGCTAGCTCGAATATGCAGTGGTAGCTATCCTACCCCTCTAATTCCAAAAAAGCTAGATCTTGGGCAATATATATTCTACTTACCATCCTTTAAACAATTTGTCACCCGATCTCAGACAGAGGATTGGGCTCGTAAATCGGAAATTAGTTGCGCTAATTCATCGCTGCTGGCTTGATAAACTTCTCCACAGAAATGGCAAGTAGCCTCCGCACCATTATCTTTTTCAATCATGTCCTGCAATTCCGCTTCTCCCAGAAGTTTCAGCGCACCTAAAACTCTCTCGTAGGAGCAGTTACATTGAAAGCGTAGCAGCTGCACTTCCGGTAACTGCACTAGCCCCATATCTCCCAGCAATTGCTGAAAAATATCTGGTAATGTCTTACCTGCTTGTAACAAAGGCGTAAATCCCGCTAATGCTGCTACCCTGGACTCTAAAGTTTGTACCAAGGCTTCATCCGATGCAGCTTTCGGCATAACTTGGATCAAAATACCCCCAGATGCCGTCACTACCCCACCCTCGACAAATACGCCCACTACTAAAGCCGAAGGTGTCTGTTCGGAAGCAGCTAGGTAATAAGTCACATCTTCACCTATTTCCCCAGAAACCAGTTCTACTGTACTGGAGTATGGATAACCATATCCCACATCTCTAACAACGTAGAGATAGCCTTCCTTACCGACTGCGCCACCGACATCTAGTTTGCCTTTGGCGTTAGGTGGTAGTTCAATTCCAGGGTTTTCTACATATCCCCGGACTGTACCATCTAATCCAGCATCAACTAAAATTCCCCCTAAAGGGCCATTTCCTTTCACCCGAATATTTACTCTTGATTCCGGTCGCTTCATACTAGAAGCTAACAACAACCCTGCTGACATCGTGCGCCCCAAGGCAGCTGTCGCTACGTAGGAAAGTTGATGTCGCCGTTTCGCTTCGTCTGTGAGGCGTGTTGTAATTACACCAACGGCGCGAATTCCTCCATCGGCAGCAGTGGCTCTAATTAACTGATCGGCCATGAAAATTCCTTACATTTCTTAACATCTTCTATTGTAAGTGGCTGATTGGCCAGTGGTGAGTCAAAAATTGGCAAGTTTCGATTTGAAATGTTGTGTCTGCCAAGGCTCGCTAGGAAGTGTTATGGTACAGAAAAAATTGTTAGTTTGGTAATAATTTAATTTATGCTGGGTAATTTTCAACATAGTAATTTGCGAATTGAGGTGGAAGCAGAGGAAAATACAATTCGAGAAAGTCTGCTCTATCCCCGAAAATTGCAGCAGTGGTTATGGCCGCAAAGTTTAGATTCTAATTTACCAGAGGAATTCTACACTGGATTAAAGTTTACTAGTCGGCTAGGCCCTTTGGCCATTCTACACCAAGTTGATGTCGCTGAATCTAACCATCTTCGCTTGATTTTAAGTCAAGGAATTGATGGTTTTCACGAATGGTATTGGGGTAATGGTTGGGTACAATCTCGCTTGGAAGGTATCTCTTTACTTCCATTGAATTTAGCTCAAACTTTCGGTTTGATCAGATTAAGGGAATTTCTCACAAATAATCAAACTCAACTCTAATCGTTCGTTGTAATCGTTCGTTGTGAGCGCTTTTGCGCTGTAACACTGAAGTGCTCACAACTAACCTTTAATCTTTTAATTATCTTTGGCCCTCTTTTTTCACTATTTCATTTAATCCTACTTGATCTAATAAGGAGAGAATATCACCGTATGTAGATTGATTGGGATTAGCGGTAAAAGCAGTACTAAGTGTGTCTAGGGCATCATACCAATAGCCTTGTTGAGCAAAAACTCTAGCTTTTTGTTGGGGGGTAGTAGCTTGAGATAATTGCTGAGTTAATTCTGGTGGAGGAGCTACTCGTTGAATTCCTGCTTCTACAGATATTTTTCGTCTTTTTCCTTCAGTAATACAAGGAACTGAAACTGACCAAATGTATTGTGTTCCTATTTCTAATTCTACTTTATCTTTGGGTAGTTTCATTTCAATTATTCCGGCTGAAGGTTGTAACTGTTCAGCATAAATTGGTTCTTTTTCTCCGGCTTTTCGCAATTCAAATACCATGATTTCTACATCTTTATTTTGTAAATACCAGAGTACTGTAGGATTACTAGAAGTAGTTAAACCCAGATGATTTTGTGGGACTAGGAGAGTTGGTGTTGTGGGAATACATTGTTTTGGTACAGTTTGAATACTTGCCGGAGGAGGTGCAGCAGTACCCCTAGTTCTTGTCCAATTGTCTTCTGATTCTAAAATAGTGGGTTTTTCGTGCGCCCTAGCTCCGCCCGATCCTGTGGCTCCAGGTGCTCCGCGATCGGGAGGAGTATACTGAATATCTCCGGGTAAAGATTGTGCTAAAGCATGTGAATTAAATAGCTCAATTGATATGCGTTTAAATAGATGATAATGGGAACTTTTACTAGGAGTAACTAAGGTCACTAATAGCATTGATATGATGCTTAAAATCAAGGGATTTTGTTGACGACTGTTAATCATAATTTTTCAGCTTTATTCTGGGAAACCCCAACCTGCCTAAACCGGACAAAATTATTTGAGTAAATACACTGTAATCTGACTCATTTCCGGCAAAATTTGTTTCAGATGCTTAGTATCTTGAGTGAAAGCCGGAAACCTTTCCTCATATAAATTGGCCTTCAAACCCTCTCCCTTGCTCCTTTGAGTTCCCCTGCTAACTCCACAAGCAATTTAAATGATTAACAGCTTACACTTTGTCTGACTATTGCTTATCTTGGTTTAATCAGTAACACTGAGCAAGGAGCATCTTCTATGACTTGGCTGCTTACCGATCGCTCTAAAATCCGTTTTAACCCTGTCAACCCACGACTACCAATGATAATTAAATCAGCATGGTGAATATTGGCAAGACGGACTATTTCTTCTGCCGGATCGCCTGTAACTATTTCTAATTCACTTTGGTAAGGCAGTCTAGTTTGGTAGGACTGCAACTGCTTTTCCGCTTTCCGGTAGGGAATTTCCTCACTGATGCCTTGGGGTCGATCGGCAGACCATTCTACATCCTCTCCCGACGGTGGGATAACGTGAGACAGGATAACTTTCGTTTCCGGTTGTAAATTAATTTGGTCAAGGCTGTGAATTACCTGTTCGGATAGTTCTGTCCCATCTAATGCGATAAGAATTGTTTTCAGCACGAATTATGCCTCCTCAATGAGTAGTTGTGAGTTTTGCGTTTTCGGTTTCGATTTATAAAAATATCTTCAATTGCCAATTAAATGAAGGCGGGTTTATCTATTTTTTTCGATTTCCCACTGGCCTAATGATAAAACCCTTGCCTCCTAAACACAAAACTCTGACAAGGCATGGCAGCAAATCAAAACTTAAGACTTAACTGCATTACTTCTTGGCGACTTATAAAGATTCATCCTAGACCGTAAGTATTTCACGGTCGAGATGGGAAACGAACAGAATTATACTGACTTTATGTTTGGCGATCGATTATTTCCGGCACTCACCTACCTGGGAATGGGGATTAATTAAAGTTAATTAAACTCTGGTGTCAACTGTCTTTAGGATGAAGAATTGGGATTGCCTTCAGGACCTGAGTCGCGTCGGGAAACTCTCAGTCGCACTGAGTCTGCGTGAGAAGGTAGTCCTTCTGCATTTGCCAAGACTTCGATCGCACTAGCTACTTTCTGAAGTGCGGTGGGAGAATATTGAATCAGGCTAGAGTGTTTCATAAAGGTTTCCACGCCCAAAGCAGAGGCGTAGCGGGCGGCACCGGAAGTTGGTAAAGTATGATTTGGCCCTGCTAAGTAATCGCCGACGGCTTCTGGGGTAGAATGACCCAGGAAAATTGCTCCCGCATGGCGAATCAAATCCAAGGTTGACCAAGGATCTTCCACTTCTAGTTCTAAGTGTTCGGGGGCAAATTCGTTAGACAGTTCCGCAGCTAAGGCTAGAGACTCTACCAGAACAATTAAGCCATAGTGCGCGATCGCTTTTTCCGTCAACGTCCGGCGTGGGTGATCCACCAATTGCAGTTCTACCTCAGCTTGCACTTTATGCGCCAAAGTAGAATCCGTAGTTAACAGAATCGCCGAAGCCATTGGATCGTGTTCTGCTTGCGCCAACAAATCAGCCGCTACATGGACTGGATTAGCTGTTTTATCCGCAATTACCAACACTTCTGATGGCCCTGCTAACGAGTCTATGCCCACAGTTCCATAAACCAATTTTTTTGCCAGTGTCACATAAATGTTACCAGGGCCAGTAATCACATCGACTTTGGGTATAGTTTCTGTGCCGTATGCTAGTGCTGCGATCGCTTGCGCCCCTCCCACACGGTAAATTTCCGTTATACCTGCTTCCTGTGCTGCTACCAACACAGCTGGAGAAATCGCTTTATCCATCCCTGGAGGCGTGACCATGACAATGCGCGATACTCCAGCCACCTTAGCCGGAATCGCATTCATCAGCACAGTACTGGGATAAGCGGCGCGACCACCGGGAATGTAAATCCCGGCTTTGTCTACTGGTCTGTAACGTTTACCCAACACTACTTCGTCATCTTTAAACTGCACCCAGGATTTGGGTACTCGCTGTCGGTGGAAAGCTTCGATCTGTTCCTTAGCCAGAAGAATCGCATTTAACAGTTCTTTCGATACCTGCTGATAAGCAGCATCCATTTCGGAACCGCTGACCCGCAACTCTTCTGGCGTTAAGTTTTGTCGATCGAATTCCGCCGTATAATGCAATACCGCTCGATCGCCTTGCGCTTTAACGCGCTGAAGGACTTCTCGAACCGTTGCTTCTTTGTGAACAATCTGGTCAGTGGAAGTGCGATCGCGGATACGCCGCAATTCTGCTTCTGCCTCAGTCCGCTCAGTGATGATTCGCAGCATGGAGTTAGGAATGCCAATCTTAGGAAGTTACCCGTTTGTGGAAAGGGGGCACAGACACCCTGGTAATTATGCGGGGTTGGTTGTCAAACCATCTGTATTTTAAGATAAGTATGTTTGGTCAACTCATCCCTACGTTCCAGGCTTGCCCATTAATTTGTTTCTCTAGCTTAACTTGAGATTTCGATCGCGGATCGCTCCCGCGTCAGCATAGATGTTATATTAGTTTTTCCAGGACTTTCAATGTTTATTTAGATAGAGTAGCTTCGGAAGAACAGCAGTGGCTAATATTAAGTCCGCTATTAAGCGAGTAAAAATTGCCGAACGCAACCGTTTGCGTAATAAAGCATACAAATCAGCAGTCAGAACGCTGATGAAGGGATATTTTGCAGCCGTAGACACTTATGCTGCTAATCCTACCCCAGAATCGCTCACAGAAGTACAGCAGCGGATGTCAGCTGCTTACAGCAAAATCGACAAAGCCGTGAAAAAAGGCGTGCTGCATCCCAACACTGGGGCGCGGAAAAAATCTCGTCTTGCGAGAACTTTAAAGCGCCATACCAACCCAGCAACGGCTACAGCTTCTTAGAAGGCTGGGGAGATGGGGAGATGGGTTCGATTAGGGGAGATAGGGAATTTTATTAACCCAAAACTTCCTAAACTTTCTTTGTAACTCAAAACTCAAAACTCAAAACTTAAAACTTTCCCCTAACCATGCAGTTGATTGATACCCACGTACACATCAATTTTGATGTGTTTGAGGCAGACTTAGATGCTGTTGGACAACGCTGGCGCGATGCGGGAGTTATCTCATTAGTACACTCTTGCGTCCATCCCGGAGAGTTTTCAGGCATTCAAGCCCTTTCCAGGCGGTTTCCTGAACTGTTTTTTGCTGTGGGTTTACATCCGTTGGATGCCGAAAAGTGGACAACTGATTCCCAAAAGCAAATTTATGACTTGTGTAGTTCAGATCCCAAAGTAGTCGCTATCGGCGAAATGGGACTGGATTTTTACAAGGCGCAAAACCAACAACAGCAGGAAGAAGTTTTTCTCTCTCAACTAGAAATAGCCCAGAAACTGAAAAAGCCAGTAATTATTCATTGTAGAGATGCAGCTGCGCGAATGCAGAAGCTCATGCAGGATTTTTGGGCAAATTCTGGTTCAGTTGCTGGAGTTATGCACTGTTGGGGCGGAACTCCCGAAGAAACTCAATGGTTTTTAGACTTAGGTTTCTATATTAGCCTGAGTGGTGTAGTAACATTCAAAAATGCGATCGCCATTCAAGAATCCGCCAAAATGATTCCTCAAGATCGGTTGCTCATTGAAACAGATTGCCCATTTCTTGCCCCAGTTCCCAAACGGGGGAAACGTAACGAACCAGCTTATGTTCGCCATGTAGCGGAATTTGTGGCTGATTTACGTGGGGTGTCCCCGGAAGCGATCGCGAATACCACAACTCAAAACGCTTGTCAATTGTTTAGTCTGCCAATTACGGCTAATAAGAGTGTAAAATGTAACTTACTACAACAGACTAAATAAAAATTCTGGCAACCCATACTAAAAAAACCGTTTTTGGTCAACCAATATGGGTAACATTGCGCCATAATGTTTAAGGGGGAAAATACAGTGGGGGAAAACGCCGTGAATCAACGAGTTAGCCTAAACACTATTGCTACGCTACAATATCATAGCCACAAAAGAAGTACACAGGCAAATGACGGCGATCGGCCTGACGGCACGCTGCGCGAACGACACTACTAGGTGAAAAGCCTGATATTTTTAAATTTGCTTGCCTAGCCACCAACGTTTAACTTTATGAGAACAGCTTTTAAAGCGATATCAATATCATCTAGTACGGTCGGCGTGACCGGAACTTATGTCTTTGGGCAACTTCAGCCGACTATCTGGAGAGAGATATTGCAGAAGAAAGCTAAATACAGTTTAACGAGGGAATGGTAACTTTTAAAGCCCAGCGCAGCATTCTGTGACAAAACTTAAGTCAAAGCAAAATGCGAAGAAGCAAAATTCAAAAGAAAAAATCGACTTTTTGAATTTGGGGTTGTTTAGTGGTAATCTACAAAACCTTTGCTGAGATTGAAGACTTGCAATTAACAAACTACACAGATTTTCATACTTTCGATTTAGGATTGAGGATGCTTCGTCAATTCAGAATGCCAGATGCCAAAATCTTCCTGTGGGATTTTGAATTTCTAATTTTGAATTGTTTAACTAAACTTCAATCAAACTAGGTTAATTGACTAACCTACTTTCTTTGTTTTGTTTGCGATCGCCTAAAACTTAAAAATTAACTATGCTTGCTGACCAAATGAACATTTCCAACCAAGAGGCTCCTACTGCTAATGTTACACTACCTGACCTAGTAGAAATCCAACGCTCCAGCTTTCGTTGGTTCCTAGAAGAAGGATTAATCGAAGAACTCAGTAGCTTCTCCCCAATTACCGACTATACAGGAAAGCTAGAACTACACTTTTTAGGCAAAGACTACAAACTAAAAAGACCTAAATACGACGTAGACGAAGCCAAACGCCGGGATAGTACCTACGCCGTCCAAATGTATGTTCCGACTCGATTAATAAACAAAGAAACCGGACAAATTAAAGAACAAGAAGTATTCATCGGCGACTTACCCTTAATGACAGACCGAGGCACCTTCATCATTAACGGTGCTGAACGAGTCATCGTCAACCAAATCGTCCGTTCCCCTGGAGTTTACTACAAATCAGAAGTAGATAAAAACGGTCGGCGTACCTACTCAGCCTCCCTCATCCCTAACCGAGGCGCATGGCTGAAATTTGAAACCGACAAAAACGACTTAGTTTGGGTCAGAATTGACAAAACCCGCAAACTTTCCGCCCAAGTCCTCTTAAAATCCTTGGGATTAGCAGACAACGAAATCTTCGATGCCCTACGTCACCCAGAATACTTCCAAAAAACCCTGGAAAAAGAAGGCAACCCAACAGAAGAAGAAGCCTTAATGGAACTCTACCGCAAACTGCGTCCCGGAGAACCACCAACCGTTTCCGGCGGTCAACAACTCTTAGATTCGCGGTTCTTCGACCCCAAACGCTACGACTTAGGTAGAGTAGGGCGCTACAAACTCAACCGCAAACTGCGCCTGAGTGTTCCAGACACCATGAGGGTACTCACACCCCAAGACATACTTGCCAGCATTGACTACCTGATTAACCTGGAGTTTGACATTGGCAACACAGACGACATCGACCACTTAGGCAACCGTCGCGTTCGTAGCGTGGGGGAACTGCTGCAAAACCAAGTCCGCGTAGGGTTAAACCGTTTAGAAAGAATCATCCGAGAACGGATGACAGTTTCCGATGCCGAAGTTTTGACACCCGCATCTTTAGTTAACCCCAAACCATTAGTTGCTGCGATTAAAGAATTCTTTGGTTCATCCCAACTCTCGCAGTTCATGGATCAAACCAACCCCTTAGCAGAATTAACCCACAAACGGCGACTTTCTGCACTAGGCCCTGGAGGATTAACCAGAGAACGGGCAGGGTTTGCAGTTCGGGATATTCACCCCTCTCACTATGGTCGGGTTTGTCCTATCGAAACTCCAGAAGGGCCGAACGCAGGGTTAATCAGTTCCTTGGCTACCCATGCTAGAGTTAACCAGTACGGCTTCTTAGAAACCCCCTTCTGGCGCGTAGAAAATGCCATAGTGCAATCTCACTTGCCCCCAGCCTACATGACCGCTGACGAAGAAGACGACAAGCGGGTAGCCCCTGGAGACATTCCCATAGACGAAAACGGCAGAATTTTAGGCGATACTGTCCCAGTACGTTATCGTCAAGAATTTACTACCACTACTCCAGACCAAGTAGACTATGTAGCTGTTTCTCCGGTACAAATTATTTCCGTTGCGACTTCTTTGATTCCTTTCTTAGAACATGACGACGCGAACCGGGCGCTGATGGGTTCCAATATGCAGCGGCAAGCGGTACCATTACTCAGACCGGAAAGACCTTTAGTAGGGACAGGACTGGAAGCCCAAGCTGCTAGAGATAGCGGGATGGTGATTGTTTCTCGGACTGATGGAGAAGTTACATACGTTGATGCCGAAAGAATCAGAGTTCGTCCGGCATCAATACAAGGAAGCGACGGGAAAGAAGAACAGCCGAAAGAAATTGAATACGTACTGCAAAAATATCAACGTTCTAACCAAGATACCTGTTTGAACCAAAGACCGATCGTCCACGTCGGCGATAAAGTCCAAGCAGGTCAAGTAATGGCAGATGGTTCAGCTACAGAAGGCGGCGAACTAGCATTAGGACATAACATCTTAGTCGCTTATATGCCTTGGGAAGGCTATAACTACGAAGACGCGATCCTAATTAATGAACGTTTAGTTTATCAGGATATTTACACCTCAATTCACGTTGAAAAATTTGAAATTGAGGCCAGACAAACTAAATTAGGGCCAGAAGAAATTACTCGCGAAATTCCCAACGTTGGGGAAGATGCCCTCAGACAACTAGATGAAACCGGAATTATTCGCATTGGTGCTTGGGTGGAATCTGGAGATATTCTGGTTGGTAAAGTTACACCAAAAGGGGAATCTGACCAACCTCCAGAAGAAAAACTGCTGCGGGCAATTTTCGGGGAAAAAGCCAGAGATGTCCGGGATAACTCCCTGCGTGTACCGAACGGGGAAAAAGGTCGCGTCGTAGATGTGCGGGTGTTTACTCGCGAACAAGGCGACGAACTACCCCCGGGCGCAAACATGGTTGTCCGCGTTTATGTCGCCCAAAAACGGAAAATCCAAGTTGGGGATAAAATGGCGGGTCGTCATGGTAATAAAGGGATTATTTCTCGAATTCTGCCATTAGAAGATATGCCCTATTTACCAGATGGTACTCCGGTAGATATCGTGTTGAATCCTCTGGGTGTACCTTCCCGGATGAACGTCGGACAAGTATTTGAATGCTTGCTTTCTTGGGCGGGAGAAAACTTGGGATATCGGTTTAAAGTTGTCCCATTTGACGAACGCTATGGAAAGGAAGCTTCACGGGCAACAGTTCATGGCAAACTAGACCAAGCCAGAGACGAAACAGGGAAAGAGTGGCTGTTCCGACCAGAACACCCAGGTAAGATTATCGTCTACGATGGGCGCACTGGGGAGGCGTTCGATCGACCAATCACCGTCGGTAAAGCGTATATGCTCAAACTAGTACACTTGGTCGATGATAAGATTCACGCCCGTTCCACTGGCCCATACTCCTTGGTGACACAGCAACCTTTGGGTGGTAAAGCGCAACAAGGCGGTCAGCGGTTTGGAGAAATGGAAGTGTGGGCACTAGAAGCATTCGGCGCAGCCTACACTTTACAAGAATTGCTGACAGTGAAATCTGACGATATGCAGGGGCGGAATGAAGCACTCAATGCCATTGTTAAGGGCAAAGCCATTCCTCGTCCTGGTACACCAGAATCTTTCAAAGTGTTAATGCGGGAGTTGCAATCTTTGGGATTGGATATTGCCGTACATAAGGTGGAAACCCAAGATGATGGTAGCACCAGAGATGTGGAAGTTGATTTGATGGCTGATGTGGGCGGTCGTCGGACTCCTAGTAAGCCAACTTATGAGTCTCTGACTCGTGAGGATTTGGTAGAGGAAGAAGAGTAATGGGTAATAGGTAGTTGGTAGTTGGTAATGGAAAAGGAGGTAGAAAGCAGAATAAATGTTTTTTCCTGTCTTCTGTCTCCTGAAAAATGCCAACTACCCACTACCCACTACCCACTCCCTAAAAAAGTTGATTTCCTAATAATAATATTTTGATTTTCGGAGTAGAAATGGCAAAGCTGGAACAGCGTTTTGATTATGTAAAAATTGGCATTGCTTCACCAGAAAGAATTCGGCAGTGGGGAGAAAGAACTCTACCAAATGGACAAATTGTTGGGGAAGTAACTAAGCCAGAAACTATTAACTACCGCACCTTAAAGCCAGAAATGGATGGCTTGTTTTGCGAGCGAATTTTTGGCCCTGCTAAGGATTGGGAATGTCATTGCGGTAAGTACAAAAGAGTCAGACATAGAGGCATTGTTTGCGAACGTTGCGGCGTAGAAGTAACGGAATCTAGAGTGCGTCGGCATCGCATGGGCTACATTAAATTGGCAGCACCAGTAGCCCATGTTTGGTATCTTAAGGGAATTCCTTCTTATATTGCGATTCTCTTAGATATGCCGTTGCGGGATGTGGAACAAATTGTTTACTTTAATGCTTATGTGGTTCTAGATCCTGGTAATGCGCCAAACCTCACTTATAAGCAACTGCTGAGTGAAGATCAGTGGATGGAAATAGAGGATCAAATCTACAGTGAGGATACCCAACTCTCAGGCGTAGAAGTAGGAATTGGCGCAGAAGCATTACAACGTTTACTGCAAGATTTGAATCTGGAAAAAGAGGCGGAACAATTACGCGAAGAAATTGCTTCTGCTAAGGGACAAAAACGCGCCAAATTAATTAAAAGATTGCGCGTAATGGATAACTTTGTGGCTACTGGTTCTCTACCTGATTGGATGGTGTTAGAGGTTATTCCAGTGATTCCGCCTGATTTACGCCCAATGGTGCAGTTAGATGGTGGTCGGTTTGCGACTTCGGATTTAAATGATTTGTATCGTCGGGTAATTAATAGGAATAACCGTTTAGCTAGATTACAGGAAATTCTAGCGCCGGAAATCATTGTCCGTAACGAAAAACGGATGTTACAAGAAGCTGTAGACGCTTTAATTGATAACGGTCGGCGTGGTAGAACGGTGGTTGGGGCTAATAATCGTCCGTTGAAATCTTTGTCGGATATTATTGAAGGGAAGCAAGGTCGTTTCCGGCAAAACTTGTTAGGTAAACGGGTGGATTATTCTGGTCGTTCTGTAATTGTGGTCGGGCCAAAATTAAAGATTCACCAGTGTGGTTTGCCGCGAGAAATGGCGATCGAACTTTTCCAACCCTTCGTTATCCATCGCTTAATTCGCCAAGGATTAGTAAACAACATTAAGGCGGCGAAAAAGTTAATTCAACGCAACGATCCAAGCGTTTGGAATGTTTTGGAAGAAGTAATTGAAGGACACCCAGTATTATTAAACCGGGCACCAACATTACACAGATTAGGGATTCAAGCTTTTGAACCAATTTTAGTGGAAGGAAGGGCGATTCAATTACACCCATTAGTTTGTCCCGCATTTAACGCTGACTTTGATGGCGACCAAATGGCGGTTCACGTTCCTTTATCTTTGGAATCTCAAGCGGAAGCAAGATTGCTAATGTTAGCTTCTAATAATATCTTGTCTCCGGCAACTGGTAGACCAATTGTTACTCCAAGCCAAGATATGGTTCTGGGTTGTTATTATTTGACTGCGGAGAATCCGGCTTTTGCTAAAGATAAAGACCGCTACTTCCCTAGTCTTGATGACGTAATCATGGCCTACGAACAGAAAGAAATTAACCTGCATTCATACATCATGGTGCGGTTTCATGGCAAAAGTGTACATTCAGAACCAGAAAAACTCGCGAGTGAAGAACGATCGGACGATGGACAGATTGTCACTAAAACTTATGTGGGTGAGAAAAGTGGCGTACTTTTGCGTCGAGTCCGGGAAGATGCAGAAGGTAACTTAATTAACCAATATATTCGCACCACTCCGGGAAGGATTATTTTCAATAAGACGATCGAAAACGCACTCCGCTAAAAAAGTTTTAAGTTATGAGTTACTTCGTTAGTTTTGAGTTACGAGTTTTGAGTTTTGAATGAAATTACTAACTTAAAACTTAGAACTTAAAACTTTACGAAGTAACTAACTTAAAACTCAAAACTTAAAACGTGCTACGCACCGCTACGCTAACAAAACTCAAGCATTACCATGACAGAAGAACAAGTATTTCGTAATCAAGTTGTAGACAAAGGTCAATTAAAAAAATTAATTACCTGGGCATTTACCAACTATGGAACTGCCCGAACTGCCCAAATCGCAGACAAACTTAAAGACTTAGGTTTCCGTTATGCGACAAAAGCTGGAGTATCTATATCTGTAGATGATTTGCAGGTTCCTGATAGCAAACGCGAACTTTTAGAAGCAGCAGAAGAAGAAATTCGGAATACTGAACAGCGTTATTCTAGAGGAGAAATTACCGAAGTAGAACGTTTCCAAAAAGTAATTGACACTTGGAACAGCACCTCCGAAATTTTAAAAGATGAAGTTGTTACTAACTTCCGCAAAAAAGACCCCCTGAACTCTGTTTACATGATGGCGTTTTCTGGTGCTAGAGGTAACATCTCCCAAGTTCGCCAGCTAGTAGGAATGCGGGGACTGATGGCAGATCCTCAAGGGCGAATCATTGACTTACCGATTAAAACTAATTTCCGGGAGGGATTGACGGTTACGGAATACATTATTTCTTCTTACGGTGCTCGGAAGGGATTGGTGGATACGGCGTTAAGAACGGCGGATTCTGGTTACTTAACTCGCCGCTTAGTGGACGTTTCCCAAGATGTAATTATTCGGGAATTAGATTGCGGGACTAATCGGGGCATTACGATGAAGCCGATGACGGATGGCGATCGCGTTCTCATCCCCCTGAAAGACCGCCTACTCGGACGGATGTTAGCAGCCGACGTACTCCATCCTACCACCGGAGAAATCATTGCCAAACGTAACCAACACATAGACGATGACTTAGCGGCTGAAATCGGCAAGGCAAAAGTAGAAGAGGTCATTCTCCGCAGTCCTCTTACCTGTGAGGCTGCTCGTTCTGTCTGTCAAACTTGCTACGGTTGGAGTCTGGCTCATGCCAAAATGGTAGACTTGGGCGAGGCTGTGGGGATTATTGCGGCGCAGTCGATCGGTGAACCTGGTACACAGCTAACCATGAGAACCTTCCACACCGGAGGGGTATTCACCGGAGAAGTAGCCAAAGTCATCAAATCCAGCATCGAAGGCACAGTTAAATATAGCCGCAGCCTCCGAGTTCGTCCCCACCGTACCCGTCATGGTGAAGAAGCCTTCACCGCAGAAACCAACGGCGAAATCACCCTTACCGGAACAGACAACTCCGAAACCTTCCCGATCGCCCAAGGTTCAACCCTCCTAGCCGCAGATGGCAGCAAAATTAAAATTGGGAAATTACTTGCAGAAGTACCGATTACTGGGCGAAACGTTCGTCGGAGTACGGAAAAGGCTGTAAAAGATGTGGCTTCTGACTTAGCCGGAGAGGTCAAGTTTGCTGATTTGATACCGGAAGAAAAGACCGATCGCCAAGGCAATACTACCAGAATCGCCCAACGTGGGGGACTAGTCTGGGTGCTCTCAGGAGAGGTATACAATCTACCACCGGGTGCGGAACCTGTGGTCAAAAACTATGACAAAATCGCAGCCAATAGTGTGCTTGCGGAAACTAAGTTAATCAGCGAACATGGTGGGGTGGTTCGTTTACCCCAAGATAATAACACTGGATTAGCCCGTGAAATAGAAATTATCACTGCTTCGGTACTTTTGGATACTGCCAGAGTTCGCGGCGAGAAGTTCCAAGGGGTGGATCACTACTTAATTGAAACTCAAGGTGGGCAACTTTTTTCTTTGAAGGCTGCACCTGGGACAAAGGTGTTAAACAATCAGGTGGTGGCTGAACTTATTGACGATCGCTACCGCACTAACACAGGCGGTATCATCAAATACGCCGGAGTAGAAGTAGCGAAACGCGGCAAGGCTAAACAAGGTTACGAAGTGGTTCAAGGCGGCACACTGCTGTGGATACCAGAAGAAGCCCACGAAGTTAACAAAGACATCTCACTACTTTTAGTCGAAGATGGACAATTTATCGAAGCGGGAACGGAGGTAGTCAAAGATATCTTCGCTGGTAGTTCTGGGGTGATTGAAGTGGTGCAGAAAAACGACATCCTGCGGGAAATCGTGATTAAACCGGGAGACTTGCATTTAATTGATGATTTGGAGGCGATCGCCCCTGACTTCCGTTCTATAATGACCGAAAACACAGGCAGCCTCGTTAATCCAGGGCAAGAAATCTACCCGGGCATCAGCCCTCAAGAACTGCGTTACGCAGAATACATCGAAACCCCCGAAGGCCCAGCCCTGCTACTGCGCCCAGTTCAGGAATTCCATATTCCCGATCATCCCAGCGTTCCCACCCAAAGAGCATCATCAAAGGCAGCAGGAGAACAAATTCAAAATTCAGCCCTCGCCCTCTCCGAATCTGAAACTGTAGGGGCAATTCATGAATTGCCCCTACAAGAGGCAGTGCAATCCTTAGAACTGCGTGCCGTCCAAAGACTACCTTACAAAGACGGAGAACGAGTCAAATCCGTAGAAGGGTTAGACTTGCTGCGGACTCAACTGGTGTTAGAAATTGGCAGAGATGCCCCTCAATTAGCGGCTGATATTGAGTTAATTCCAGACGAAGACGACCCAGAAGTAATGCGTCTGCAATTAGTGATCCTAGAATCATTAGTAATTCGTCGGGATGTGGCGGCAGATGCTACCCAAGGCAGCACCCAAACTCGCTTACTAGTACACAACGGTCAAGAAATTCCCCCCGGTGCAGTAGTCGCACGCACCGAAATTCAGTGTAAAGAGGCTGGAGAAATTCGTGGGATTCGGGAAGGTGCAGAAGCGATTCGCCGTGTATTAATAGTCAGAGATAGCGATCTAATCACTATACAAACCAATGTCACAAGTAAAAAAGACCTCGCGGTTAAAGTCAAGGACTTAATTACCGATGGCATGACAATAGCCCCAGGTATAGAAGCACCTTCCTCTGGCATGGTAGTTGCCATTAAAGAAGGAGACAACGGCCTTCAAGTCGTAATGCGAATTGCTCGTCCTTATCGGGTATCCAACGGCGCGATTTTACACATTGACGACGGAGACTTAGTACAACGGGGAGACAACCTAGTTTTACTGGTGTTTGAAAGAACTAAAACCGGAGACATTATTCAAGGTTTACCGAGAATTGAAGAACTCCTAGAAGCAAGAAAACCAAAAGAAGCTTGTATCCTCTCCCGTCGCCCCGGAACAGTGCAAATTGTTTATGGAGACGATGAACCGCACGAAATCAAAGTAATTGAAACGGACGGAGTAATAGCCGAATATCCCATCGGACCCGGACAAAACGTCATCGTTGGCGATGGACAAGAAGTGGATGCTGGGGAACCTTTAACCGATGGCCCATCGAATCCCCATGAAATCTTGGAAATCTTTTTTGAGTTACATCGGGAAAGTCGCGGCATTTACGAAGCATCACTGGCTGCTTTAAGAGCTTGTCAAACTTTCTTAGTTAACGAAGTTCAATCGGTTTATCAATCACAAGGGATTGAAATTTCTGATAAACACATTGAAGTAATTGTCCGCCAAATGACTTCCAAAGTCCGAGTTGATGACGGGGGCGATACGGTGATGCTTCCGGGTGAATTGGTGGAACTGCGGCAAATTGAGCAGGTAAACGAGGCGATGTCGATTACTGGTGCTGCTACGGCTCAGTACACTCCCGTTCTACTTGGTATCACAAAAGCTAGCTTGAATACTGATAGCTTCATCTCTGCTGCTTCGTTCCAAGAAACAACTAGAGTGTTGACAGAGGCGGCTATTGAAGGCAAGTCTGATTGGTTGCGTGGACTGAAAGAAAACGTGATTATTGGACGGTTGATTCCTGCTGGTACTGGATTCAATGCTTATGAAGAGGCGATGTCTACTCCAGACATTGATTTAGGTTATGACGGTAGTGGCGTGCTTGATGACGATGTAAGTTTGTCTGAAGTGGTGTTGGACGATCGCACCGCCCGCAATTACCGCATGGACAACATCACCAGAGACGATCGAGAAACCGAACCTACTACTAAAGGTCGTGGTGGTTACTCTTTCTTAGCCGATGGTGATGAATTAATTGATGATGAAATTTATGGGGATGATGGAATGGACGACGATGAAGATGATGATTTTGAATAGTTTTGAATTGTAGGGGCAATTCATGAATTACCCCTACAATTCAAAACTCAAGATCCCCGACTTCGCAGAAGTTGTCGGGGATCTTGCTTAAGATTAAGACTGCAATTGTGCTGTCCGAATTCCTAGTTTTTGAGTTTGATTACCACGCTGTATAGTTAATTCTAGAGTTTGACCAATGCGCGATCCTTCGACTATATTTTGCAAAACTGTTGCATTATTAACAGGTTGACCGTCAATTTCGACAATCACATCTCCACGACGTAAACCACTTTGAGCCGCAGGAGTATTAGGCAAAATACCCATAACTAATACACCAGAAATTTCTGGTACTGTGAGGGGAGAATTAGGATCGTTGTTGTTTTCTTTGGCTAATTGAGGTGTTAATGTCACCATCTGAATGCCAATATAAGGATGAGCAACGGTTTTTCCTTGGGCTAATTGAGTACTAATTTGTTTGGCTTTATCGATCGGAATGGCAAAACCAATTCCCATTGCTCCGGCACGAATTGCTGTATTAATTCCGATTACTTCTCCTGAACCATTTAATAGTGGACCACCAGAATTGCCTGGATTAATTGCGGCATCAGTTTGAATAAAATCAAGTCGTTTATCAGGAACTCCCACTTCTACAGATGGTCGTTTTAAGGTACTAACAATACCAAGGGTAACGGTGTTATCTAATCCTAGTGGATTACCAACTGCGATCGCCCAATCTCCCACCTGTACAGTAGAAGAATCCCCTAAAGGTGCCACAGGTAAAAATTTGCCTACTGCGTCAATTTTCACCACCGCTAAATCCGTTACTTCGTCAACTCCCTGCACTTTACCAGCAAAAGTGCGTCCATCCTTCAATGTCACCGTCACTTTATCCGCTTGGTCAACTACATGAGCATTGGTGAGAATTACACCATTTTTATCGATAATAAAACCACTACCTTGACCTCTCATTAGTCCTTGTTGTGGGCCCCTACCACGTGAAAATTCATCACCAAAAAAACGCCGGAAAAATGGGTCGTCAAAAAATGGATCGACATTGCGGGTAATGGTACGCTCGGTATCAATTCTGACTACTGCTGGCCCGACGCGATTAACTGCTGCGGTGACAAAACTACTGTTCCGTTGTCGGGAATCGATGCTTGACTTTTGCGGAACTTCCGTAGTCGATGAATTGGGTAATGCAGGTAGAGACGTTGTATACAACGTCTCTAGATGATTTTGAGCAATTGCAGCCATTGGTAATACTGCCATTGCACTCCAAGAAATAGCTACTCCCAAGAGGGTGACAAGAGTATATTTGATCGATCGATTGAGAAAGGAAAGAATCTTCGTCATTGGCATAATGTTGATTTTTTTACTCTACTGTGCTATGTAAAACTTCAGTATTTGCAGCGCAGTGTAGAGACGTTGTATACAACGTCTCTACACTATTTTAGAACTTATACCTTTTGGCTCTCGCGTCGATAAAGTGATAAGTAAAGCTGATGAATTAATGAATTGTTATGTTTTTCAATAAATCCTAGTCCCGTCCTCCCCAGTCCCTAAAATCAGAGTTTTCCACCACTAAAACAAGAGAGCCATTTTTTGATAGCCAGTTTTGGATAGGATAACTATTAAACTGGAATTACAGACAAAAATAGAAATTTTTGGTGCCTACGGCAAAATCTCTGTTAATTATTGATTTAGAGTCCCTGGAGGCTCTGGTATGGTTCAATTTCATATTCAGCCTGATAGTGAAATTCCGGCTTCTACTCAACTATTTAATCAGATTAGGTTTGCGATCGCATCCCGCCAATTTCCCCCTGGACATCGCCTTCCCAGCACCAGAGCATTAGCGATGCAGACGGGTTTACACCGTAACACTATTAGCAAAGTCTATCGTCATTTAGAAGAGATTGGATTAGTTGACTCCCAAGCTGGGTCAGGAATTTATGTTCGCGCTCAAGGTCACGAAGGCGGAACTAAAATTAAATCCCCCATTCTAGAACAATATCCTGAAGCTAGTAAAATTGTCCAAGAAAGTTTAGATCAACTTTTAGCCCAAGGTTGTAATCTCAGCCAAGCTAGAGAGTTATTCTTAGGAGAAATTGATTGGCGATTACGTTGTAGCGCTCGTGTTCTTGTCACCGCGCCAGCTTATGATATTGGAGTTGGCGAATTAATGGTACAAGAATTAGAACAAGCTTTGGGGATTCCCGTGCAGTTAGTACCCTTAGAACAACTAGCGAAATCTTTAGAACAAACACATTCTGGTACGGTTGTTACTAGTCGCTATTTTATTGGTGAAGCAGAAGCGATCGTTGCTCCCAAATCTGTGCGAGTAATCCCGATCGACATCTACGACTACACCAAAGAAATTCAAATTATCAGCACTTTACCAAAAGATAGTTGTGTAGGTTTAGTTAGTCTCAGTTCTGGTATCCTCCGAGCCGCAGAAGTAATTATTCACAGTTTACGCGGTGAAGATTTACTAGTAATGACAGCGCAAAAAGGAGATATTTATAAGCTTAATGCTTTAGTTCGTAGCGCCAGAGTTATTATTAGCGATCAAGCCAGTTTCAACAGCGTCAAAGCTGTTGTAGCTGAAGCACGAGATGATTTAATTCGTCCTCCTCAATTAGTTTGTTGTGAAAACTACATTGGCATTAATTCCATTAACTTACTCAAGCGAGAATTAGGGTTAGGGTAAAAATTTTTATGACCGAAAAGATTCAATCTCAGACCACTATAGAGGATTTCTTCAAAGTTCCCGAAACTAATCCGCCATCAGAATTGATCGAGGGAGAAGTCATTCAAAAACCAATTCGAGAAGGCGAACATAGTCTACTTCAACTAGAACTTTGTGAAGCGATTAATCGAGTAGCTAAAGAACCAAAAATTGCTATAGCATTTCCCGAACTACGCTGCACGTTTGGCGGTGAATCGATCGTCCCTGATGTTTCCGTATTCCGCTGGAAAAGAATCCCGCTTCAATCATCGGGGAGAATTGCTAAACGCTTTGAAATTTATCCTGATTGGGCGATCGAAATTCTTTCTCCTGAACAGAAACAAATCTTTGTGCTAAAAAAATTATTGCATTATTCTCAAAACGGCACAGACTTAGGTTGGTTGATCGACTCAGAAACAGAAAGTATTCTCGCTATATTTCCCGGTCAGCAAGTGGAAATTTTTCAAGGTGCGACTCAGTTACCTGTAATTTATGGAATTCCCTTAGAAATAACAGCCGAACAAATTTTTAGTTGGTTAACTTTTAGTTAAAGTTATCTCCTCTAGCTTTTCCCACTATTGAAATCCCCTTTTCTCAACTATTTCTCCCTTGATTTGAATAGAGGTAAATTATGAGCAAAATTCAGACGGAAATAGTGACTGACACCTGGGTAAAAGCTAGTTGGAATGAATATATAGAAATAGTTGACAATCCCAACTATGAAAAAGCAAAATGCTACTATCACAACGGAAAAATGAGGATTGAAATGCCACCAGTAGGAAACGACCATGCTAGCGATCATACTGTAGTTATTGTCGCTGTCGGCTTATTTGCTGCACTCAAACAAATCGCTTTAACTGGCAAAGATAACTGCACTTATCGTAAAACAGGCGTTCAAGACGTGCAACCAGATGTATCTTATTACATTGGTGAAAACGCTAACATAATTCCTTATGGAACTTCGATTATTGACTTAAATATTTATCCTCCACCAACCTTAGTTATAGAAGTAGCTAACACTTCATTAGCTGATGATAAAGGCGAAAAACGCCTAATATATGAAGATTTAAAAGTAACTGAATACTGGATTGTCGATGTACCAAACATCCAAGTTATAGCTTTTTTAATTGAAAATAATGGCAGTCGTCGAATTACTGAATCCTACGTATTACCAGGATTAAAAATTTCCGTATTAAACGAAGCTTTCCGGCGCACTCGTCAAATGAATCAAGGGCAAGTTTATGCTTGGTTATTAACTCAATTTCAACAAACTTAGTATAAAGACGCAGAAGGAAATTAGGTTTTTACAAACTATACCTTTATCAAATCCGGCTTTAAAATTATTGTTATGCTTTCAGTCCGCGTAGGCGGACTTTGTTTGTGTAGCCGCGATTTCAATCGCTAACTCCCAAAAATTCTCTCACCTTTTGCAAGTAAGTTTCTGCATCTTCCAACATGGGAAAATGAGCAGTTTTCGGAATTAAAACATACTCAACCTTATCACTTAAATTTGCCGCTTGTCGTCCCATTTTTGCGGGAATAATTTGGTCAAATTCACCCGAAACTAACAAAGTTGGCACTGTTAATTTAGCAAATTCTTTTGGCATTACTTCTGATGCTTGCTTACTCACAGAAGTAAAAATAGTCCCTAAAGCTGCTTCATAATCTGCTGTGAGAAAATCATCTAAAAAAGCGCGACTAACTGCTGTTGGTAAAGGACGATATAAAAACCGTTTCATGAAAAGTTTATCCACAAAGGGAATTTTTCCTAACCAGCGCGGACGAACTTTCACCACATAACCGCCAAATTTATGAAACGCAGCAAAAGCTTTTTCGTCATACTCAAAAATGCCGCTACAAGTTAAAATTGCCCTTTCCACGCGCTGGGGATACAAATTTAAAAACAATGTAGCTACAGAAGCACCCATTGAGTGAGCATTAAGATAAACTCTTTCTAACTGAAAGGCATCTAATAATGCTGCTAAATCTTCAGCATACTCTTCCAATTCATAAGTTATTTTAGCTGCATCTTCTGCTTCTATTAAAGGCAACCGGGAACGACCAAAACCTCGCAAATCGTAGAGTAAACAATCAAAATCATCTGCTAAAGCTTGAGCAACACTTTCCCAATATCTGCCAGAACCCGCCCAACCGTGAACAAAAACCATTACTGGTTTTGTTTTACCAGTTTCGCTGCGAATCCATTCATAAAAATGCTCGACACCACGAATTTTAATTAATGGCATTGGTCATTAGTCATTGGTCATTAGGTACGTTGTTGGGGGTTTTGGCAAATATAACAAATGTAAAAAACCAAAAAACCAAAAACCTAACAAAAAATAAAAAAAAAAAAAAAAGCAACCAACAAGATATATAATTAATTTTTTAAAAACAAAAAACCCCAACCAAACACCCACAACAAAATT
>NZ_JBHFNQ010000216.1:0-6450 GCF_041929345.1 Floridaenema aerugineum BLCC-F46 | reverse complement strand
TTCAGGAGTAGCAAGAGTCAAGAGAACTGGATTTAAGAGCAAAAATTATGGTGCGTTACGCAGGCGCTAACACACCCTACTAACTAACAATTTGACACTCACACCGCTAACTCTTCAGGAGTAGCAAGAGTCAAGAAAACTGGATTTAAGAGCAAAAATTATGCTGCGTTACGCAGGCGCTAACACACCCTACTAACTTTTGATATCATGTCCGGTCGATCGATCATAATATCTTTTTTTCAACACTCTGTAGAGACCTTATATATAACGTCTCTACATTATAGGTAATCGACTACATTATGGGTAATCGACCGGACATGATTATGAAGTAATAAATTTGTAGGGTGCGTTAGCGCAGCGTAACGCACCATAATTATCTAAGTCAAACGGTGCGTTACGCTGGCGCTAACACACCCTACATACTTAGGCATGACACATTGCATATTAAAATTGATTAGATAATCACTGACTCAGCCAATGAAAATACTTTTCCTACATCCTAACTTTCCTGCCCAATTTCGCCATGTAGCGGCGGCTTTAGCTGAAGAACCTAACAATGAAGTGCTGTTTGGGACAAAGTTTGAAAATCCCGAATGGCAAATACCCGGAGTTCGGAAAGTATTGTTTAAGCCGAGTCGGGAAGCCCGTCCCGAAACCCATCATTATGTGAGATTCTTAGAAAATGGGGTTTTGCATGGACAAGCAGTATTTCGGATAGCGGAACAACTGAAAAGTGAGGGATTTGTACCTGATATAGTTTACGGTCATTCTGGTTGGGGACCGACATTATTTATTAAAGATGCCTTTCCCAAGGCTAAACTGATGTGTTATTTTGAGTGGTTTTATCATGCTGTTGGTTCTGATGCGGATTTTGATCCAGCAGACCCTTTGAGTATAGATGATATGGCGCGGATTCGGATTAAGAATACGCCGATTTTAGTAGATTTATATAGTTGTGATTGGGGAATCTCGCCAACATATTGGCAAAGGTCGCAGTTCCCGAAAGAATTTCACAGTAAAATTAGCGTGTTACATGATGGTGTAGATACGGAATACTTTAAACCTAATCCGGGGGCGAAATTAATTTTACCCAATGTGGATTTGTCAGAGATTGATGAGATTGTGACTTATGTAGCTAGGGGAATGGAACCTTATCGAGGGTTTCCTGAGTTTATCGAATCAATTGCTTACCTACAAGAACGTCGCCCCAACTGTCATGTAGTAATTGTCGGGTCAGACAGAGTATGTTACGGTAAAGCCTTACCCGATGGCGAAACATATAAAAATTATATGCTCAAAAAAGTGCCTCTAGATTTATCCAGAGTGCATTTTGTCGGCTCGTTACCCTACGGACTCTACTTAAAAGTAATTCAAGCTTCCCAAGTTCATGTCTATTTAACTCGCCCCTTTGTCCTATCTTGGTCAATGATTGAATCCATGTCCACTGGCTGTTTAGTATTAGGTTCAGATACCGCACCAGTCAAGGAAGTGATCCAAGACGGAGAAAATGGATTATTAGCAGATTTCTTCTCTCCCAAACAAATTGCTGATAGAATTAGTGAGGTTTTGGATCATCCGACCCGCATGGCGCAGCTGCGCCAAAAAGCCAGGGAAACAGCCTTAGAACGATATTCCCTGGAAAAGCTGCTACCCCATCACGTCCAACTAATAAAAGATGTGGCAAATGGTTCTCTACCACCCCAAATTACCCCAACACCTACAAACGTAGAATGTAAAGTTTAGGTATGAGTCCAGTAGGGACAATTCATGAATTCTCCCTACCAAAAGTAACGTTGAGAGCCACCGTCTTTTAAGCGGTGGATGAAAACGGTAGAGAGGATTTATCCTCTGGTATCCTACCTAGTGAAGCGTTTAATCGGATGGGTTTACCCTCCGATTAGACAACCTCTAGAATCCCTTCGACTTTAGTCAGGGGAGTGTCAATAAACTATCAACTACCAACCTAGTTGTGTAGAAGCATTACAGTGCATTAAATCACACAACGAAATTACGTCTTGGCTACCTAAGTTCGGGTAATTTGGAGAAAGACCGTTAAAAGGATTAAATTCCTTAGCAGCAAGTGTAATTTTATCCCCTAGCTGGGGAACTATATAAACGGTGAGATGGTCAGATGGTAAGTAAATACCATTAAGAAACCATTAACGAATTTACTGTTTAGGTAATTGGAGAAAATTATTGTGCAAGTTATACTACTGAAGGCGAAGGAGATAGAATCAGGGAGCGAATTTGGGTGTAGAAATGAATTAGCCCAAAATTTAGCAAATCTAGGTAATATCTCTATTAAATATCCGGTTCAGTTTTTTGGAATGAGGAGTGTAGTTTAGATGGCATTAATTACATTAACAGGTGGAAACGATCAAGCACCCCCTCCGGCTATAGCCGCTGGTGATACAGTACTGGGGCTGACGGGAAATGATACTATTACCGCCCCATCAAACACTGAAGTTAATGGCAACCAAGGCAATGATGTCCTGATAGGTGGCGGTACGGGAGTTACACTTTTCGGAGGGCAGGGCAGCGACACACTGAGAAGCGTAAGTAGCAGCGTCTTATATGGAGACAAAGATAACGATTCCCTATTCTCTGTTTTTGCTGATACTCTGTATGGAAATCTTGGCAACGATACCATAGTAGTCGCTGCAAATAGTGCAGCTTTTGGTGGTCAGGGAAATGACTTAATTGAAGCTGTAAGTAGTGGCGCAGTTGGTGCTACCTTAGCTGGTGATAAAGGTGATGACATCATTAAAGGTGCTGGTACTGGTGGTTCCAAGTTGTATGGGGATGATGTCACCATAACTCTCACAGGCGAGGACGGAGCAGGTAAGGACTCCATCTGGGCTTACGGTAATGATACTGCTTATGGTGGTGGTGGCAATGATAGCCTCGTTGCCTTTGGTGGTGTCAAAGTGATGTTCGGAAACCAGGATGATGATATTCTCCGTTTCGCTGACACCGTAACTTCAGGTACAGGTGTAACCCTCTACGGTGGTCAAGGTAACGATACCCTGTTAGGAAAGGGTGGTGGAGCCCTGCTATCTGGTGATAAAGGTAATGACTCCTTAGTAGCAAGTGTTGGTACGGGTAATATTTTTGACACCCTTGTTGGTGGTGCTGGTGCTGACAGCCTTGTAGGTACCGATCAGGCAGAAGTTCTGATAGGTGGATCTGATTCAATACCTGGACTGGATACTACCACTGGTGCTGACTTAATTAATGCAAAAAGCGGCGACGACACAATTTTTGCTGGCGGGGGCGGCAGTACCGTCTCAGGTGGGGAAGGCAATGACTCTATGATAGGTGGAGCAGGTAGTGACAGCTTCCTGGGTGGAAATGGTACGGATGTCCTGGTTGGTGGAGCAGGTAGTGACTCTCTCCAAGGTTGGACAGGCAATGATACCTTGACTGGTGGTGCTGGCGCTGACTACTTCATTTTTGTTGGTGGTACGTTTGCAACTTCTGCATTTTTTACCGATGCAGCCGGTATTCCTCCGATCGCTGTACCCACCAATCCTAGTCAGATTGTTAGTGGCGATCGAATTGGACTCGACTCTATTACAGATTTCGAGACAGGAGTAGATAAGATTGTCTTGGATGGTCAAGGTACTCGTTTTGCTTCTGTTGGTTTTACAAACGTTGCTGACGCTTTGTTCTCATCTTTGAATGTAACTCAGGCTCCTGGTGTGGCACTAATCAATGCTACCAGTAACGTACAAACTATTGCCGATCAATCATCAGGCTTGTTGGTCTATAACATTGCCGATGGCTCTCTCTGGTACAATCAGAATCTTACAACTACTGGTAGCGATCAGCAAGCTGTTCAGTTCCTCTGGTTACAACCTGGTCTAACCAACCTGTCTTCTACAGATTTCATCATTGTCTAAAAACTTGCAAAACGAATTAAGCTCGCTACAAATTAGCAGCTTTATTACCCGTCTAAAAAGGCGGGTTTTTTGTTTATTTGTCATTGGTTATTTGTGATTAAAATGGGTTGGGGGCTGTTTACTAATTAGGGTTTGCTGAAAAAGTCTGTTGGTGGGGGTAGGGACAGGGCATCATTAATATTTGCAATTCTTACCGTTATCTCTTTCATGCCGTGTCCCTACAATTTCCTGGAAAAAAGCCTGGATGAAAGCGCCAAAAGGTCAATAAAGCCTTTTGCACTTGTTTTGAGCAAAAAAGGCGCTTTCACCCTTGCCTATCTTACTTTTTATTTACCTTTATTCAGCAAACCCTAATTAAAGCGATGAACAGAAACCCGGTTTCGCAGAAGTTACCGGGTTTCTAGGATTTACTGAAATATTCAGGGCTGGCGTTTATAAAGGTAGAAAGTAAGATATGCAAGGGTGAAAGCAGATTTTTTGCCCACAACAAGTGCTGTGGTTATCACATCTTTTGGTGCAAAAACCTTGCCTTTTTGGGGGAAATTGTAGGGACACGGCATTCAAAAGATAACGCAGGAGTGGCAAATATTAATGATGCCCTGTCCCTACCCTCACCAACAGACTTTTTCAGCAAGCCCTATTTACCCATCATGTAGAGAGGTTATATATTTACCCATCATGTAGAGAGGTTATATATAACGTCTCTACAAGGTTTTTTGGAGATGTCTATTAGGGATTAAGGAATGGGCAGAAAGGTAATTCGATCTTGATATTCGTCTTCAAAGGAGTATTTAGCAATAGTAATTAATTCTTCTATAGTTTCGCCAATACCCATATCTGGATTCAGGATGAAGATACCTGGAATATAACGATTTTGGGCGAGATGATCTGCGAGGTGAACGGGCATGGAACGGCGGTTGTTAGTGGCAAGAATAAATTTATATGTTTCGCACCAAATTAGTATTTCTGGATCTAAAGTGCCTTTTGGGGGTGTGGCGGGTTCTCCTACGACTTGAATCACTAATTCTGGTTCGCGGCGACGGAGTTAGCAATACAACGAATCCGCATAATTTAATTATCTAGAGGTTTGCTTAGGTAGGTTGTTGCGCTTTAGCGCTATAGGAGCGCTGAAGCGCAACAACGTACAAAGATTTACCTATAAAACAAATACCGAAAACCGATGAGTAACAAAAAGATGCCGTAAAGTTTTTTCATGAAAGCACTAGTAATGTATGGTTGATTGGCAAATATTGCGCCAAATAAGTTACCAACTACTAACCCAGCAGCGATCAATAATGCGTGTTTAAGATTTAAATTACCTTCGCGATAATAGACGATCGCACCCAAAATCCCGATCGGTAAAATTTGTGCTGCAATAGATGTACCAGTAGCAAACTTCTGATCCATCCCCATTAATAACACCATTGCAGGCACCATTATTGCACCGCCACCGATGCCAAACATCCCACCAGCCACACCAGCGGCTAAACCGATCAATAATAACTGAAATAGTACAGGCATAAAATTATGAACGAAAACTTAGACAAATAGTAGAATAATTTTTAACTATCAGCCACACTGATGACTAAAATTCACCGTCCCCATAAGTTACCTCATGTCGTGAGTCGCGATCGCAGCTTAAAAATCCTGCGTAAAGGTTCATCCCACTCCCATTGGCGTGACCCTTACCACTGGTTACTGACTATTTCCTGGGGTAAATTTGTCATTGTAATTATTATTGCTTATGCGATCGCCAATACATTATTTGCCCTAGCTTATTTAGCCGGAGGAGATTGTATCGCTAATGCCCGTCCGGGGTCTTTTGCGGATGCTTTTTTCTTCAGCGTGCAAACAATGGCATCTATTGGTTATGGGGCGATGTTTCCCAAAACTGACTATGCGAATTTGGTAGTAGTAATTGAAGCATTAGTTGGTTTAATGGGTTTAGCAATGGCAACCGGGTTAATGTTCGCCCGCTTCTCTCGTCCGACAGCCAAAGTTTTGTTCAGCAAAGTAGCAGTAATTACCAACTACAATGGTAAACCAACCCTAATGTTTCGCACCGCTAACGAACGACACAACCAAATTTTTGAAGCGGAAATGCACGTTAGTTTAGTGCGCGATGAAGTGAGTATCGAAGGTTCAGTAATGCGGCGATTTTATGACTTAAAATTAGTCCGTAATCAGACACCAATTTTCGTCCTAACTTGGACAGGAATGCACGTCATTGACGAAACCAGTCCTTTGTATGGCGAAACCGAAGAAACCTTGCATCATTCCAACATGGAAATTATTGTTATTCTCACCGGAATTGATGAAACAGTTGCCCAAACAATTCACACGCGCCACTCATATTTAGCTGAAGAAATTGTCTGGAATCAGCGGTTTGTAGATATTTTAGTTACTATGCCTGATGGCAAAAGATTAATTGATTATACTCGCTTCCATGATGTAGTCAAATTTTAATTATGTAGGGTGCCAAAAAACTAAGGCGGGCAGGATGCCCACCCCACAAGAGTTGCAGGTTTCTTGTGGGGTGGGCATCCTG
>NZ_JBHFNQ010000215.1:0-9330 GCF_041929345.1 Floridaenema aerugineum BLCC-F46 | reverse complement strand
CATCTTCAATCTAGTGACGATCTGGTTACAACATATCAAGCGACTCGTGCAGGTTTTGTTGCTTTGGCGCTGGAAAAAAATCGACGTGCTACACCATATATTGCAGAAGCAAGGGTACTTCAAGAAGCAGCTTCTCAAGCTAAAAATCCTGCTGACTTGCTCAATGCGTAGAAACCAGCGAGTTAATATTTGTTGACGATCGCAGATTGCCTAAAATAAAGCCTTAACCAACGTAGCCAACGCAACCATACTTTTGCAGGTTCCTCAAAAAAAGTAAATATATCACCAAAAGCCTGATTAGGTTTTTGATGGTGTATCCAGTGTCTCTCAGGAGTTGTAATAAAAATTAGTTGGCATAAAACAGTTACTATTTTGGGCGTTGTTCCTCCCAAAATAGTTGTATGTCTCCACCAAACATGAAATTGACCGAAAAGTAGTCCACAAATAACACCAATAGGAGAGAAAGACCACAGAACTACTGCTAGTAGTAGGTAAGGGATAGCACCCAAAATACCATCTAAAAGAACCAGGGGATTAAATGTCAAAATAGCATAGTGGCGAAAATTTTTTTTCCCGTGATGATGGGTTTTCAGATGGAGGGTGCCAAAAATATGTTCGGGTATGTGATAAACGAAGGTGGAAAGGAAATCACCAATAAATAGTAATAGCCAAGTTACAACGATAGCTTCAAGCATTTTTACTCCTCGAATTCTGTGGGAAAACACCTTATTGTGAGAGCGAATAAGCAGTTAATGTAACTTGCTAATGCAAGCAGGCAAAAGGGTAGAAAAAAAGGTAAATAGCTAGTTTATACAAGCTTTATTTCCTGGGAGCCTTCTGCCTTTTTGTACTAGCAACTGAACTTAGTTAAGCCTACTAAACGATCGCAATTTGACCACCCGTTAATGCAGGTACACCGGATAAAGTAGCGATCGCGATCGCTGTTTGCGATCCTGCACCATCAGGATCGAAGCTGAAAACACCAGTAGTTGTGTTATATAAAAAACCACCACCAGCAGTCAATCCATCTAGAAATCCAGCCGCACTCAAATAAATCCGATCGTCGCTGCTGAAATCGGTAATTGTATCGTCGCCTTCATTGGCAGAATTGTAGAAGAAAATGTCTGCGCCGCCTCCACCTGTAAGGGTATCTTTACCGTTTCCACCTGCAATAAAATTGGGGTTGCTATTACCTGTCAACTTATCGTTAAAAGCAGTGCCAGTAATATTATTAACATTGCTGACATTACTTTGTTCGGTGCTATTAGTAACGATGCCTAAAAGTGGCTTCAGGTTAGTATTATTGGAGGTTAAAATACCTGTTGTGGTATTCAAAGTTGCGCCTCCAATGCCAAAATCGTTGTCATTTACGACGGCGATCGTATTACCATCAATTAAAGTCAAACCTTCCACCTTGGCATCGGCACCAGGATCGTAACCAGCGGCAATTAAATCAACGTACAATTGTTTGCTAACAGGTCTAATACCTGCTGCGGTTAACTCATCAAGAGTGGCAGTTTCAATTGTTTTACCCGCAGGTAATCTCGTCAAGTCTGCATTACTTAAATTTGTGGCTCCATTCAAGTCGATTTCGTAAACTTTCTTGAAAGCTCTTGCGCCGGAAAAATCATCCCGTTCAACTACTAATATTTTGCCATTACCTAAAGATACAGCATCGCCAATTTTATCGCTACTTAAACTTTCAATTCGATAGAGATATTCAGCAGTTGTAGTCTTAGTATTGGTATCAAATTCCAAAATTCTCAAGTTTAAAGAATTGCGAGAATTACTGTCATTTGCTACATCAGGATTATCAATGCCACTCTGGATAAAAGCGTAGACTTTACCATTTTGGTAAGCAACAGCTTCAAAACCTCGGTTGTTGCGACGTTGAGCGTAAATACTTGGTAATGCTTCTACACCTGTGACTACTCCAGAAGCGTTAGCACCTCTGGGCACATAACGCTCAATTAACTTACCATTGCTATCGAAATGTAAGATTGAAGGACGATATTCGTCCACCATCCAATAAGTGCCATCATCAGCGCGAGTAATCCCTTCTAAATCAACACCAAATGGATCGCGATCGAGAGTTTTTCCAAACACATCTACAGGTACTTCATCGCTGTTAGCAAATCCACTTCTCCCTTGTAAATTAGGCAAACCTGTGAGCGGTTTACCATCTTTATTAGTCAAACCAACTCGCTGAAAATTGGCGATATTTCCTGTGTTTGGATCTACCTCAAATCGCATCCAACTAGGTTGAAAACTGGGGATTGCAAAAGGACGAGAATTAACGCCGTTAATCTCTGTTGGTTCAGCGTTGGGGCCGCGATCGGTATGGGTGATAAACTTTAAGTTACCGTTAGCAGCTTTTCCTTCATAAGTTAATCCAGAAAATCCACCTAAATTAATAGTTTGACCTGCTGCTGTTTGTGCCAAAGCTGGCAAATTCTCAAAAGAAACGGTTATGGTTTGATTTGGTTTAGCAATCCCTGTTGCTAGGTTTACATCTACGCCTCTGGGATTTCCGGTGTAGTCAAGTGTGTTAGAAGTACGCCCTTCTTTGTAACCGACATTTAGATAATATTGAAAGGCGCTTTTGTATTGGCCTTGGGCGATCGCAAATGCAACATCTGGGTTTTCCCCTAAGTAGGCATTGCCATTAAATTTAGCACTAGGAATCCGACCTTCATCCAATCCGAACCTAATAAAATGAGTTAACAAACTGCTAATTCTGCCTTGGGAAACTGCTTCTGCTACATCCTGATAACGCAGACGATAAAAGTCAGCATTAAAATTACTTAAAATCAGATTGAATTGGGTTAATTCTTCCCGTCCTTCTGATAGCCCATAGAGCATCAAATGTTGCGTTCCACTCCTCAAAGAGCCTTGTCTTACTGCTTGAGCAACATCGGAATTTGATGCTAGATAAAAATCGTTAAATGCGGCAAAATTAGCACTAGGAGCACGTCCTTCTGTTAAACCCGCTTTGATGTAATGTTCGATCGCACTTTTGTATCTCCCTTCCCTAACTGCCGCATCCACATCCGAATTGTTGCCCAAATAATAAGTATCATCAAAAAACTGTCGAAACTGGATACTAATAGTTCGCTGTTCCTTGTAGCCAAATTGAAAAAAGTGAGCGAATCCACTTCTAAATTCACCGTTAGTAACCGCCCGTGCAACGTCGGGATTTTCTGATAGATAACCCAAGGCAAATAAGGAATTGGGATTGCGTCCTTCGTCAATGCCAAATTGGGCAAAATGTTCGTAGGCGCTGCTTATGGAACCTCTGGCTAAGGCATCAGCAACATCTGAATAAGTTGATAGATAATATTTGGCATCAAATAGTCCTTGGAAAGAGCGATCGGTACTTGTACCTTGTTGTACTGCACTAACTCCAACTCGCGGATCTATATTCAGCGGTCTATCTAATTGCAGCAGCAAAATTTCGTTTTGATCTGGCGCTGGCGGACGACCAGTACCACCTCTATAATTATTGTCGTTGGCGACTAAAATTGTATTTCTGTCAACTACCAAAACATCTTCAATAGTGACAAAAGGAAAGCGAAAAGTCGTGCTACCATCACGATTTAAATCGTTTGGATCTCTGATATTTAATAAGTCGGCAACTTCTTCTTTTGCTACATAACCATTAGCATCTTTTCTCGACAGATCGATCTTAAAAATTTTCTTGAGTTGCGCCGCATCTCCTTGGTTTTGATCGCGTTCAATGACGAGGTATTCGTTTTCATTAATTACTGTGAAATCCCCGATCGCATTACCTGCCGCTTCCATCCGATAGCGTCCGACAGTTCCTCTAAATTGATTCTTTTCTAAATCAAATTGATTAATGCGTAAAGTATCTTGAGGATCGCCAGTTACGGGGCCTTCTAAAAGCGCGTATAATTTAGTTTTCTGCGGATTGATTGCTAATCCTTCGTAACCTCTGGAACGTCCGAGATTAGCGGTTGCTCTACCAGCTAATACGTCAGGATTGTCAGGCGATCGCACCAAAGAAGAAACAAATGTTTCCTGGCGTTCTTCAACAGCAGTATCGGAAAAATCGCTAAATAATCCATCTACACCCAGCTGATAAAACTGTTCGTATTCTGCTTCTGGATCGCCATTATAATTAGCGGCTAAATAACGAGGTTCATCGCGGAAAGTGTAAGGATGAACTAGTAAACCTACGGCATGAGCATCTTGGACTAAAGTAGTCGGCGGCAGCGTTCTGTTGTTAGCATCAACTGACACAATCATCCGCTTCCAAGGGCCTATTCCATCGGCATAAGTGGCAATTTCTGCTAATCCTTGAGGAGTTCTTAAATCTCCATAAGTGCGAGGGTCGCCACTAACCACAAAATCGTAAGGTTGGGTTTCAATTAGTGTGCCATCTGGTCTGAGATCGATCGCATCAAGTAACTGAACTAAAGGTACATCAGTTATCGTATTTAAATATTTCAGGTTGGCAACTTCAAATGACTGGATATATACAGGTGCTTCTGGCCCGATGTAACCATTTCTGTTGAGAATTTCTACTAAGCGATCTTCTAAAGGCAACCCAATCGATTGAAAATAAGTCGGGTGTTTTGTTTCTGGATAAATCCCGATCGTCCTGCCAGTTTCTGCACTCTTGCGTTTGGCTAAATCAATTACTTCTTGCAATGTGGGAATTTGAAACTGTCCGTTAAAACTTTGGTCGCGAAAAGATAAACGCTCTTTCGCTCTTAAAGTCTTCAATTCTGCCAGGGTAAAATCTTCAGTAAACCAACCTGTAATTGATTGACCATCTACTACTTTTGTCGTTTGGCGATCGGCAAATTCTGGACGGTTCGCAACATCTGTAGTCCCAGTAATATCATTTTCATGGCGAGCAATTAAAACACCATCTTTGGTAATCACCAAATCTGGTTCAATAAAGTCAGCCCCCAGATCAATAGCTAACTCATAAGCTGCTAAAGTATGCTCAGGTCGATAACCGCTAGCGCCCCGATGTCCGATAACAAGTGGTATTTCCCCAGTTAGAGTATTGACCTGTTCAAATTTTGGCGTAGCAATGGGTGCTTCTAATAGTTTGCCTGTGCGATCGAAGTGCAACAAATACGGCCCAAATTCATCTCCGATCCAAATCGTGCCATCTTGGTCAAAAACAAAAGATTCAATATCAAAATCAGCACCAGTTAATAACCGCTGCGATGTTGTTTCATTCACTATTGGAAAGGGAATTTTTCTCTCAGGATCGGACAGAGAAATAAACTCCTCAATCTTGACTCTTCCATCACCATTTCCCACACCCCTAAACTCAGGAGAAACGCGATATATTCGTAACAGAAAATCAGGACTATTTGCCTTCGATCCAAAACCATTATCTGCCATAAACCAGTAGGAATCTTTTTCAGCAGCAAATTGCACTCCACTAAATCCCTGCACTGGTTGTCCGGGGAATGGGCCACCTAAACTGGATGCTTGTGCTCCTGATGGTGGGCCACCAGCAAATGTATCGGCGGGTAAAAGTGCAAATCCTTTCAGTTCTGTCATAGTTTTTGGTTGAAAATTTATCGGTTTTCCTGATAGTCTGTCAGCAAAATTCACACCTACTATTTCATTAATAGTGGGTGCTTCACTTGGGACTGATAAAAATTAGGTTTTGTGTTTGTTAGCAGGCTTAAATTTAGCTGTTAAAGGTTAAAAAATCGATACATCCTGTTAAAGATACGGTTAAGAGATAATTATTGTTAAATAATTTTTGTTAAGGGAAGCGAAAGTTTTTAGTACGTAGCTGCGCTGTCTTCGCTCTTATCCTAGTCTTAATAAGAGCGAAGACAGCGCAACTACATACTTATCCGATCGCAACTGCATACAACACGCTACCCTGAGTACCCAGAAATGCTTGCACTTCATCATCAAAGAATGCACCAATACCGCTACAAGTCAATCCCACATAAGTTGCTTTCAAATAAACTCGTTGTCCAAGTAATCCAGCAAGTTGCAAGGCAATGCGATAATTCTGGCAGTCCCCGACAAAAAAGAATAAAACCGCGCTATCTCGCCCAATTGCCTGATTAACGCAAAGATAGCCCATCTGATCTCGAAAATTGCCAACTTTCAAGCATTTTTCTTGGTAATAAATCCCAGGTTCTATTCCTGATACATTTTGCACAATGGCGTAAATTTCGATCGCTTCGTAACTCTGAGTAGCGATTGGTTGAAGTAACGATTCCCAAACTTTAAAAAATGCTTCTTGGGTAATTTGTGTTTGGTAAAAACGTCTTGCAGAACGGCGTTTTTGGATTGATTGAAGATAGCTTGCTTTATCAACAGAAAACTGGGGTTGGATAATTTCCTGTGTAGTTTTTGTTGGCGAAAGTGTATCTTTGTAACCTGCTTCAACAAAGTGATTTGGTTCAAAATAATCAGTACCGGAAACAAAGGGAATAGGCGATCGCAATTTCCGAATCGTTTTTTCTTTCACATCTCCGACAATAATAGCAGTTGTCACAAATTCCTTATTTTCTAATCCTAAATCATCATTGAGCGCTAACTGATCGAAATCGAATAAAATTTTGGTTTGTAGATCCTGTGTATAAGCAGAAGCTTCGATCGCACCTAGATGATGACCGCTATCCAAAAAACAATAACGCAAACTGCGATTTTTGTATTTCCAACTGGAACGGAAATACACACAACTAATCAATAAAATATATCCTTTAACCAGGCGATTGTCAAATAAATAACCTTCCAATCCATCATCAATTAATTCATAAATTAAAGTCAGAGATTGAGTTTCCACTTCTAGATGATAAATCCCATCGATAATCCCCTTAATCCCGCGAATTTGCACATAAATTTCCGTAGGATAAAGCGCACCCGCAGAGGGATTTACCCGCAATGAATAGCTACCTTCTCGATAGATTTTTTGCGAACTAATCGCACTGGTAAAATGTAAAAATGAATGGCTGGGATTTTCCAGATCTAAGGGAAACCTGCGAAAGAATTTAGGGTAATGTTTGAATGCGGCGGGTTGAGTTGAAGAATCGACATAATTGGGATCGATTTGCACCGAAAGAAATGAGAGTTTCGTCGCTTCGTGGTATTGATTTTTGGCAATCTTAGGCAGCATTTTTCAAAATCCTTAAAATTTCCCTATTCGCTGCAAAGTCGATCGCCAAAAAATCATCCAAGTTTTTCAATTGCGAATTTGCACCAGCTGCTAAAAGAGCATTAACAATTTCCGTTTTACCTGCGGAAGCTGCATACATCAATACTGTTGCACCGTTATCATTTTGGTTATTGATATCAATTTTTGCCTCAATAAGTAAAGTCATTAAATCTAGACGATCGCGAAAACAAGCAAACCATAAAGCATTGTTGCCATCATTATTTCTAATGTTAACATCTGCTCCGGCATCAATTAGCGATCGCGCCACATTTACCTCACCTAATTGAGTCGCTTTCATCAAAGCTGTATCGCCATTACTTCCCCGTTTGTCTAAATTTTCTGGCTCAAATTCGTTAGCTAACAACCATTGATTCATGTCTACTAATGAAACTGCTACCACCATTTTTTCCTCCCTGTTCAAATCTTAAAGATACTCGTCTAACTCTACTTCCAAAATGCAATCAGAAGTCGGTTTAGCCACACAAGTCAACACATATCCCTCAGCAATTTGTTTCTCGCTTAAGAAAATTTGTTCATCTTGTTCCACCGTTCCCGACACAATTTTTCCTTGACACATTGCACAAGCACCGACTACACATTCAAAAGGAATTTTGATGCCATATTCAGCAGCTTGATCGAGAATAGATTCAGTCTCAGGTACATCAATTGTTTGCGAAAAACCTCGGCTTTTGTTAATTAAAGTCACCTTGTAACTTGTCATAGTTTCCCCCGGGAAATTGATTACTCATTTAGCCAAATTTAACTGAGGATTAATCGCTAGATTAACTAACGTTTTAGTCACATCCAATGGTAAATTAGGTTGAGTCCAGGTAACAGTACAGCGATCGCCAGATCCCATAAACTGCATATCATTATCTAAACCAGGACGACCCAAAATATCAATCATTAATCTTGCCAAAACACATTGACTCTTTACTGAACTAATCGCTACGATCGTCATTACCGTTTCCGTATCTTCCAGCAGTTCTTGCTCGATAAACTCAATATTCATCAGTCTCTCCATCTCACTACAAAAAGATAATTTCAATTATCTTCTAACACCTGCAAACCGATTATTTAGCTGAGTAGCTTCATCCCATGAAGGCGAGCGATAATCTTCATTAACTGCGCGATCGACATACCCCACTAAATTAGGTAACTCCTCACCCCTAATTTCTCCATTAATGAACATTTTTAATTTTTCTTCCCAACCATTTGGGTATTCTCTGATTATGGGATGCTTCACAAAAATTGGTTGATATTCTGGCTTGTCAATATCGACAATAATATCTAAATAAAGAACCGCCAAAGGACGCACAAAAATTCCCGTAGCAGCAATCTCAAAATCTGCATCAATTTCCTTTTGTTTTAACACCACCACAAAATGTCCAAAAGGGGGAATCTTATAAGGTAATTGACTTCTATTTTCAACAGGTTTTACTTCAACGTTATAACCCTTAGTTAAACCATCTGCCAAAGTCATGCCATCATAAAGTTGATCTGGATGCGGTACATAAATTGTAAATTGATGCAAATCTAACCAGGGATTTTGCGAAGGTTCATCACTCTCATCTTTCCAAGCATTGTAGTGCTTTCGCATCTCCTGACCAACATAACTTTCCTGATTACAGATATTGATCAACGAGATGTTGAGAACCTGCTGATCGAACTGAGTAGCCCCTAAAATTTTTATCATTGGACAGACCTATTTTAGTAATTTTTGTAATTATTTATGCGATCGCCAAGCCTAGCATTAGCTCGCTATCTGCAACCTTAAAACAAATTACCTTTCCTCATTAGAAAGGAATCAACTCAACTATTCCGTACTTTTGAATACTGAAATATCAGGAAAATTATTTTTTATTTTGTATTTAAATAAAGAAATATTATAAAATGTTTCTATTTTAGACAAATTATTGACACAATTGTAGGGTGCGTTAGTGACAACGTAACGCACCGAGCCTTATATCGATTACTTAAATGTTTGCTACAAATGCAAGGGAAAGGGCGGGTTTTGACTTCAATATTTATTGAACGTGCGTAAAACCCCATCCCAAGAGTGGGTGGGGATGAAAGCACGGTTAAAGGAGGGGGTTCGATGCCCCCTCCTTTAACAATTAGCGTCGTTTTTGGGAGTCAATATATCGCTTAACAGCTTCAGAAGA